>CAJXRW010000382.1 GCA_913060525.1 uncultured Gammaproteobacteria bacterium | reverse complement strand
TATTTATACTTTAAAAGTCTTTATCTAATAAGAAAGTTCATGAACTATATTGGTTCCAAACAAAAATTACTCCCATTTTTAATGGAAAGCATTTGCAGTACAACGGGTCAGGATCTCCATAATAAAATATTTTGCGATCTTTTTGCTGGCACTGGCATGGTCTCTAGGGCGTTTAAATCAATTACAAAACAAATTATCTGTAATGACTTTGAGTATTTTAGTTATGTTTTAAATCGAAATTATATTGGGAACTGTAAACAGCTCTACTATGAACCTTATATTCAAGCACTGAATGAGCTTGATGTAATTAGTAATGGTTTCATTTATAACCATTACTGCATGGGCAGCCACTCAGAACGCCAATACTTTAGTAACTTAAATGGCATGAAAATTGATTGCATGCGCAAACAAATTGAATCTTGGTGGAATGAAGGCGAAATTAAGGAAGATATGTATTATTTTCTACTCACTTCTTTAATTGAAAGCGCTGATAAAGTGGCTAATACCGCTTCAGTCTATGGCGCCTATTTAAAAGATCTAAAACAATCTGCAAAACAGCCTTTAGTTATAGCACCTGCTACATTTGAGCTCAGCCACCAGGAAAATCTAGTTTTTAATGAAGATAGCAACCAACTAATTCACAACATCTCTGGCGATATTCTCTATTTAGACCCACCGTATAATGCTCGCCAATATGGTGCTAATTATCACTTACTGAACACCATTGCGTTATATGACCAATTTGAACCTAAAGGTAAAACGGGACTACGTAATTATCAAAAATCTGATTACTGTAGTAAACAAAAAGTGAGCCAAGCTTTTGAACATCTCATTCAAAATGCGCAATTCAAATATATCTTCCTAAGTTACAATAATGAGGGGTTGATGCCTGCTGATCAGGTTAAATCAATTATGCAAAAATATGGTCATTATGATATTGCCGTGAAAGATCACTCAAGATTTCGTGCCGACAAAGAGGATAAAAGAAATCATAAAGCAGATAGAACACAAGAGTTTGTGCATATTTTAGAAAAAAATTAGTTTCATTATGACTCAATCGCTTCCAGAGAAACATCAAACGAAAACCCCCTGGAAACAAGATAGCGCATACGTTTTTGTTTATCTGACCATTCTAATGTTTGATTTTCATCACACCCATATTTTTTTTGATAGGCATTCTTGGCGATTTTGATCCAATCAACTTCCAGCTTTTCAATACTCTTTTCTATTAAATTTTCACCAAGACCTTTTAAATACGCTGCTTGCAATATCTTGTTCTTGCCATTTAGCTTATTGATTTGAGATTGTACTAACTGATCCGCACACCGCTCATCAGATTGATATTGATATTCATCTAAATAATTAAATATGGTTTCTATTTCAGAATGAGAAAGATCGCGTTGGCGCAATTTTTGCGATAATTCTCGCCGTGAATATTCACGGCGAGATAGTAAATATAATACGTAGTTTTTATGCTTCGTCAGCACTTAAAGCCTCAGCTTGTGGTGCATTACGTTTTGGTAATAATAAGTCACGCAGCATTTTATCTAACTTTTCTTTATCTTCTGGGTGATCTTTTAGATATTGGCGAACATTATCTTTACCTTGACCAATTCGATTACCATCAAAACTATACCAAGCACCCGCTTTTTCTACTAAGTCATGTTTAACACCTAAATCAATTAGCTCACCTTCAAGTGAAACACCCTCACCATATAGGACATCAAAAGTTGCTTGTTTAAATGGAGGAGACACTTTATTTTTAACCACTTTAACTTTGGTTTCGTTACCTAAAATATCTTCACCTTTTTTAATTGGCGTACTCTTGCGAATTTCAATCCGCACAGAAGCATAAAACTTAAGCGCATTCCCACCTGTCGTGGTTTCAGGATTACCAAACATAACGCCAATCTTCATTCTCAATTGATTAATAAAGACTACCAAAGTATTCGAACGCTTAATATTAGCCGTTAATTTTCTTAATGCTTGCGACATTAATCGTGCCTGTAATCCCATATGAGAATCACCCATCTCACCATCGATTTCAGCTTTTGGCGTTAAAGCAGCCACGGAGTCAATAACAACCATGTCAACTGAACCTGAGCGTACCAACATATCCACAATCTCAAGCGCCTGCTCACCTGTATCAGGCTGTGAAACAATAAGGTCATCCAATTGAACCCCTAATGCTTCTGCATAAACAGGATCTAAGGCATGTTCAGCATCAATGAATGCGGCCGTACCACCTTTTTTTTGACATTCAGCAATTGCCTGTAAAGTTAACGTTGTTTTACCAGAAGACTCTGGTCCATATATTTCAACAACACGACCTTTTGGCAAACCACCAATACCCAACGCAACATCTAAGCCCAATGAACCTGTTGAAATCGCCTCAATATCTTTTATAACCCCTTCATCACCCATGCGCATGATCGAACCTTTGCCAAACTGCTTTTCAATTTGAGAAAGTGCGACATTTAATGCTTGTTGCTTACGCTCATCCATATATTCATTCCTAAAATATTGATTAAAATAATGACGGCTCATTGTAACAAATTTAGCTGTCTCTTATACACATCT
>CAJXRW010000381.1 GCA_913060525.1 uncultured Gammaproteobacteria bacterium | reverse complement strand
TACACAGAGTAGATCGTCGGCAGCGTCAGATGTGTATAAGAGACAGGGAAAAAGGTAACCATAAAAAAGTAATGCTACAGCCTGAGGATGCATTTGGTGAAAACCATCCATCCCTGATTTATCAAGTTCCAAAAGCGAGATTTCCGAGTGATATTGAAATTGATGAAGGTGTGATTGTTGCATTTTCACAACCAAATGGCGAGGAAATGCCAGGTATTATCATGAAAGTTGAAGAGCACGAAGTAACGGTCGATTTTAACCACCCATTGTCAGGACAGGTTGTATTGGTTGAGGCTGATATTATTGATGTCTCTGACAGGGAGATACTTGTGTGAAAATTTTATTAGCTCAACCAAGAGGATTTTGTGCGGGAGTTTCACGTGCAATTGATGTCGTTAAGCATGTACTTGATATTGAAGAACCACCTGTATATGTTCGACATGAAGTTGTACATAATCGCTATGTTGTTGATGATTTAAGAAATCAGGGGGCAATTTTTGTAGATGAGCTTGATGAGGTTCCAGATAATTCTGTTGTTATTTTTAGCGCACACGGAGTGTCTCAGGCTGTAAGAGTAGAAGCGGAAAAAAAGAATTTGAGAGTATATGACGCTACTTGTCCATTGGTCACTAAAGTGCATATCGAGGTTCAAAGGGCTAGTACGGAAAATAGAGAGTGTGTTTTAATTGGACACAAAGGCCATCCAGAAGTGATCGGGACTTTAGGTCAATATGAATCTGAATACGCTAAAATATATTTGGTCGAATCAATTTACGATATTGAAAATCTTAAAGTCAATTCACCAGAAAACTTGTTTTTCACGACTCAAACTACACTTTCTGTAGATGAAACTAAAGATATTGTTGATGCATTAAAAAAGAAATATCCGAGTGTATCATCACCTAAAAAAGAAGATATATGTTACGCAACTCAAAATAGACAAAATGCCGTGAAGGATCTGGCAAAGCAATCTGATATTGTTTTAGTTGTTGGGTCGAAAAACAGCTCTAATTCAAATAGATTACGAGAATTGTCGGAAAAATTAGGCGTGCCTTCTTACCTTATTGATGGACCACAAGATATTGATGATGCCTGGTTTTTAAACAAATCTGCTGTTGGGCTTACAGCGGGAGCATCTGCACCTGAAGAATTGGTTGAAAAAGTGATTGATAAGCTTAAAGAGTCGTTGAACTGTAATGATGTTGAAATATTAGATGGTGTGGAAGAAAAAATTATATTCCCACTCCCTAAAAAATTAAAAGCTAAGTTAGCATGTAATGGATAAAATTGATGAGTGTGAGAGGTGTAAGAGGGGCGACAACTTGCAAAAATAACAGCAAGGAATCTATAACCGTATCAACTAGGGAATTGCTTCAAGCTATATTTGATCATAATTCTTTTGAAATCGATGATATATGCAGTATTCTTTTTAGTATTACAGGTGACTTGGATGCATTATTTCCTGGCTGGGTTGCCAGAGTAGACATGGGGTTAAGTTCTGTGCCAGTGCAAGATGTCCAGCACTTTAAGGTTAATGGGGACTTGCAGCGGTGTATTCGTGTTTTAATGCATGTAAATACTGAAATTAAACAAAAAGATATTAAGCATGTTTATTTGAATGATGCTAAAAAATTGAGACCAGACTTACTGGATGGGGAATAATATGGATAATAAACAAGAAGATAGTAAAAATTTTGGCATTTATTTATTGCCAAACTTATTTACTACCGCGGCTATTTTTTCGGGGTTTTATGCGATTGTGTCGGCGATGAATGGTTCTTTTTCATCTGCTGCTATTGCCATTTTTATTGCTGCCTTGCTTGATTCATTAGATGGAAGAGTTGCAAGAATGACCAATACCCAAAGTAAATTTGGTGCTGAATATGATAGTTTGGCGGATATTGTTTCTTTTGGGGTTGCGCCAGCTTTAATTATTTATACTTGGGCGTTATTACCGTTAGGGCAAGTTGGTTGGTTGGTTGCTTTTTTATTTGTAGCTTGTAATGCACTGCGTCTGGCAAAGTTTAATGCAAATCTGGGCAAAGGTGATAAACGGTATTTTTATGGTTTACCTGTTCCAGCAGCAGCTTGTTTAATTGCTGGAATAGTCTGGGTTGGTCACAAGTATGAAGCGAGTGGAAGTGGTGTCGGCTTTTCAATCCTTATTGCTATTGTTGCACTATATTTAGCTGCGATGATGGTTAGTAATGTTAAGTATCGTAGTTTTAAAGATTTTGATGTCAAAGGGAAAGTTGGTTTTACATCGGTTGTGTTTGTAGTATTGATTTTTGCTTGTATTGCGCTAGATCCTGCTCATGTTTTATTTTTCATTTTTGGGTTATATGCGCTTTCAGGGCCATTTGTTCATGTATGGTCTCTTGCAAAAGGTGACAAAGATAATCATGGTTGTAAAAAACCTGATGAAGATCATCTCCATCAGGATCAAGGTGTAAATGAAGATTTGAAACAAGAAAACTCAGAAAATACTTCAAATTAGGCTAAGTTATTTAGCGTATTTATAGCCATCTCATTTAATATTTTACAGGGTAAACGCATCTAAATTTTTATAATTTTCTGTAGATACTCAGTATTTCTAG
>CAJXRW010000380.1 GCA_913060525.1 uncultured Gammaproteobacteria bacterium | reverse complement strand
CGAGATTTCTGCCTGTCTCGTGGGCTCGGAGATGTGTATAAGAGACAGGCATGGGAAATCGTATCGGCAAACTGACGTACTAGTTTTTCATCGGTATCAATCCCTAAGACCTCATCTCCCATCTCAGAAAGTGCCTGAGCCACCGTGCCACCAAACCTACCAAGACCAATCACAACAAAATTCTTTTTTCTTTTTAGTTTCATAAAAAACAGCTCCGAAGAATAGACGTTTTAAACTTTTAGCAGTTTAGACTTTTTTCCTAAATTGGAAAATCAGGTATCATTTTTACGATTTCAGCGTTTTAGATAGTCATGATTTAAAAGCTCAGGCCAATATCATTTCTGTTATCAACTTACCAGAGGTATGTTAGGTATTAAAAATAAATTAGATGCTGAACCATCGGTCTAAACTAGAACTAAAACCACCGCTTAATTTGTATTTCAAATCAAATCAGGCGTCATCATGATCATGACCGTGTTTTTCGCCTAATTTATTAAAAAACTGCCATTTGTTGAGTGATAATATAAAAATAACCATAAAAGTAGTAATAATTGGCAAGAGAAACATTTCAAATGCAATGGCAAGTCCAATCGAAGCCATGACCCATACCGTTGCAGCAGTTGTGAGTCCTCTCACTCGGCTATTGTCTTTAAAGATGATACCACCGCCAATGAAACCAACTCCTGTAACAACTTGAGCGGCTATTCTGGTTGGATTAGCAATGCTTTCATAATAGGCTGCGCCAATTGCATGCGTGGAAACAATACCGAATAAACACGCGCCCATGCAAACCAAGGCATAGGTTCTAACACCCGCGGAGGAACCAAAATGCTGACGTTCTATCCCAACGGCAATACCGCAGGCACAAGCTAATAATATTTGTAGGATCTCAAGCATGTTTTTCTATATTGAATATAAGTGGTTAAAAATTATATGAGCGTGGTGGATTTATCAAGCGTGTTATTCACCAAGTAAGTGATAAACACAAATTTGATGTGTTTAACTGGTATTTTTACTGCCAGATAGCATAGGATGATACATTTAATTGTGCATAGAAAATACAAAGGAAGATATGAGCTATACGAGTGGAAAGCCTTTAAATACTTATAAGCTGACACTCATGAATGTGACAGCCATTATCAATTTAAGTTCCATTGCCTATATGGCAACTATTGGTTTTCAATCTGTTATTTTTTACTTAATTGCTGGCCTATTCTTTTTAATTCCGACGGCATTGGTTTGTGCGGAATTAGGGGGAATGATGACGCAAGACAATGGTGGTGTTTATACTTGGGTGAGTAGGGCTTTTGGTAAAAAGGCAGGCGTTGTCGCCATTTGGATGGAGTGGTTTAATAATGTGATTGGTTTTCCCGCATCACTTTCAGCCATTGTAGCAACGGTTGCCTATATTGGCTTGGAGGGCTTATTAACTGAGAAAACACAAATGTGGGTTTTGATGCTCATGATTTACTGGGCAGTTACTTTTTTTAATTTCTTACCAATGAAACGCATTGTCTGGTTAAATATTTTAGGTGCATTATTTGGCATGATACTGCCTGGCATCTTGATTTTATTGGGTGCAATTTATACCGTAACTAATGGCGACTATAATCACTCTGTTTTTAATATTGATGCCTGGATACCAACGCTTTCTTTTGCAACTTTTGCCTTATTGGTCAAAACTTTTTCAAGTTATTCAGGCATACAGGCAACTGCTTTTCATATGCGTAATGTAGAAAATCCACAAAGAAAAATTCCTATTTCCATGTTGAGTTCTATTTTAGTCATTTTCTTGTTAACTTCTGTTTCGACCGTTGCATTGGCTTTGATATTACCAGAAGGAACAGTTGATCCTTTAAATGGATTGATCCAAGGTATTTCGATGGTATTGTCTATCGCGGGCTTAGATTTTTTAAAGCCCATTATCGCACTATTAATTACACTCGGTATGGTGGCTGCGCTGAGTACCTGGATGTTAGGACCTGCGCGCGCTATGCAAGAAGCGGCCTATCAGGATTACATTCCCAGCGTGTTTTCAAAAACAAATAAAAATACGATGCCGATCGCTGTGTTATGGGTGCAAGGTATTATTGGCACATTATTGTCATTTGTGTTTTTATTTATGCCCAGCATTCAGTCTGCTTTTGCTATGTTGGTCGCATTAACCTCACAGTTTACTGTTTTTGTGTGGGTCATGGTTTTTGCATCCGCAATTAAATTAAGATACCTTCAGCCTGAAGCCACACGCTTATTTAGAGTTGGGATAAAAGGGAATTCTCTTCTTATCATGATTTGTACCATTGGCATAATTGCTTGCGCTTGTGGCTTCTTTTTAGGGTTATTCCCCCCAGGTTTTTCTCATATTCAATCAATTGGTTGGTATATTGGAATAATGTTGATTGCAGATGTGATTATTATTTCGATTCCATTGATCTGGTTGTATTTCCATAGGCATAAACCTATTTAATGGATACGATTGAAATCGAGGGCAATTTAAAAAAAGACGGTTGTAACCAGAGCAAAAAATAATTCCCCTTCGATTTCGACATAGGTTTATACACATTTATCTCAAGTACTTTCATCTTGCATATTTTGAAAGCT
>CAJXRW010000379.1 GCA_913060525.1 uncultured Gammaproteobacteria bacterium | reverse complement strand
AGATTTCTGCCTGTCTCGTGGGCTCGGAGATGTGTATAAGAGACAGATATAGTAGCGATACTCTTTTAACTCGCTATCCTTGTCACTTCTTTGGTAAGTTATGCGAGCAATACTGTTTAAATATTTCCAATCCGGGCTTATTACTGACTCAAGTTCGCTCGCATCAACGATATCTATTTCTCTTTGTTCTATTCTGCCGTGCTCGCAATCAATATCATCAATAGCAGTTGTAACTTTAAGCGCCTTAGAGCCTTGGTTGATTGCATCAAATGTTTCCGTTGCAGCATCAAACAGTAAGCCTTGATTGCCCTTTAATGCCACCACATAATCAGCACCTGATTCACAGATTTGTTTAATACTATCTTTTTGACAGCCTATCGCATCCATTGTGACGATCGCACCATTTAATTCCAATAGTTTTAAAACCTCTGGTACTGCTGTAATTTCATTACTTTTATCTGCCACTTTTAACTGACAAAGATTGATACTGTTCGCACAAGACCAAGCATTGATAATATGCAAACCTTTTAATCCAGACTGCTTTCTAGCTGAACCCCGTATCGTTTTACCATCTATTGCTATTATGCCTTCCGGTAATAGCTCATAAATCATTGTTAACCAATTCATACAGGCTTCTTGGAAGGTTTTAGAATCAAGTATCGAAAAGACCCTAGAAAAGGTGTCATGTGAAGGAATACCATTTTCCAAAATCAGGAATTTATCAAACCATGTCTTGTGATCATTACCAAAATCTTCTATTTCTTCCCAATGCTCACAACCCGCAATTACAGCACAAATTGAAATGGCAATGATGTCTGATAGTAAATGCTTCTTGGTTCGGTTGACCCTTGGGTCTTCAAGATGATCAAAACAACTGCAAAATATTTCTGACATGGCTTTATTCCAAATAAATAAAGCTTGGAAGACAAATGCGTTATTTACAACTTGCTATCAAAATTTAGATGCGTTTACCCTGTAGATAGGTGGATATGTCTATTCATTAATTCTATTGTTTGATAGAATCAGCGTTACGTTAAATTTAGCTATGTATTTATATGTCCAGAATGCATGAACCGACATTTGCTGAAATTATTCATAAATCAACTGAACTGTTAAAAAATAATTTTAAGTCGCTTATTGCTGTTTCCCTGTTCGCTGCAATCGTTCAACAGTTGTGCCAAGTTTATTTAATTCAATTAGGACTAAATAAAGTATTACAAGTTGCATCTGAGCAAGGTGTGCAAGCGGTACAAGATTCGATACCATCATCAACCATGATTACCATTGGTTTGATTTTTGTTGTGGTGGGGTTGGTTGAACTTATAAGTTGTGCTGTTTATATGGTTTATGCCAATGAATCTTGGCAAGGTAAAAAGGTAAGCATTTTATCGTCGTTACAAAATGTGATTAAGGTGCTGCCAGTCCTGATAATTACTACCATATTAATTAAATTTGTATGCGGTATTTTTTTAATGGGAATATTATTTTTTGTTGGAATTTTATTGTATGCATTATTCTTGATATATATGCCAGTCGTGTTACTTGAAAAGAAGGGCGTATTTCAATCGTTAAAGCAGTGTGTAAATCTGTCTAAATGCGCATACTTTAAAAATGTTGGTATTACTGTATTTACTTTTATAGCTTTAATGATTCCATCAATTGTAAGTATGTTACTCAATCAATCAGATGGGCTGGGTTTTGGCATAGAGCAAGTGGTTTCAGTTTTTTTAAGCGCATTGGTATACCCCTGGGTGAGTATTATCATTTTGGGACAGTATTATGCATTAAAAGCAAAACAAGCTAATTTAAGTGAATGATAAATTATTGCTTAGTGTAGTTGTGTTGACATTATTGCAATAATTCAACAAAATTTGTGTGTTCAATTAATAATTAAAGGAGCTAAAGATGAGCGTATTAGTAGGTAGAAAAGCACCAGATTTTACAGCAGCAGCTGTTCTTGGTAATGGTGAAATTGTTGATTCATTAAACTTTGCAGAAGCAAGTAAAGGTAAATATGCAATTGTTGTGTTTTACCCTTTGGACTTTACTTTTGTATGTCCTTCCGAGTTAATTGCATTAGATAAGCGTGTTGCTAAATTAAAATCTTTAGGTGCAGAAGTTTTTGCGGTATCAATTGATTCTCAATTTACGCACAATGCATGGAGAAACACGGATATCAATAAAGGTGGTATTGGTCAAGTTGGTTATACTATGGTAGCAGATGTGAATCATAGTATTGTTAAAGCATATGGTGTTGCGCACCCTGAGGCAGGTGTTGCTTTCCGTGGTTCATTTTTAGTTGATAAAAGTGGTGTGGTTAGACATCAAGTTGTTAATGATCTTCCTTTGGGCCGTAATATGGATGAGCTTGTAAGAATGGTTGAAGCTTTGCAATTCCATGAAGAACACGGTGAAGTTTGTCCAGCAGGATGGAATAAAGGTGATAAGGGTATGAGTGCTTCACCTGAAGGTGTTGCTTCTTACTTGGCTGATAATGCTAAAGATTTATAGTTAGCACCCAGCCTTATTTTGCATCGCAAAAAAAAGTGGTGCATTTAAAGTTGTTAACCCTCTAATATTTAACAACATACTATTCGAACTGTCTCTTAT
>CAJXRW010000378.1 GCA_913060525.1 uncultured Gammaproteobacteria bacterium | reverse complement strand
CATATATAGTATTATAACATGCAAAAATTACATATGTAATATTACATACGACATCAGTATTTTAAGATTTCTGATTTCTGATTTCTGATTTCTGATTTCTTAGTGATTAAATTGAAGCAAGAAATAAAAAAAATAGAAATTAGGAAAACAGATGGAAAATAATGTTAAAAAATGACATGATTTTTAAGTCCTAAAGGGGATCAAAATTCGATACTAATAGAGGGTCAATTTGGGACGCTGATTAACACATTAGGTAACCGGAATGTCAATACCAATCTCCCAATTTACTGTCTCATTCTGCTGGAATGACTTCACACTCCAGTCCCCACCTAATAATACAATTGCAGGAACTTATCATAAGATCTCTGAATATTTAAATGAAGAAAGCGGCTTAGCGAATGAAATTTTAAGTTATGAAAAAATTAACATCATACTTAATAATGTTAGAAAACATATGACTTTTGAACAGAGAATTAAACTTAACCAACTCCTAAACCGTTTTGTTATTTTCTGCAATGAACATTACAATCTTGATGTTGCTTTACTACCCATTATTATCAGACCGCCCAGAGATAAAAGTATCATTCCGCTACATTTCCATCCTTCAACCAACCACCTAATGAAGTGGTGGCAACAGTGTTTTCAACCCTTTTTTGATGTTGAATCAAGTCATTTTGATGCAATATCAGATAAACATCTCATTCAATTAACCATACTGTCAGCGGCAATTCATGGCGGGCTGATTAACCGTGATTTTTTAAGTGAGTTTGCGAATCGAATTGTATCATCTGAATTAGAAGTGGATCGTTGTAATCATTTATTCTGGATTGAACTAAAGGCCCCAAAAGGACAAGTCGCTAAGCTACCTACCAATATTTTTATCAATGGCACAGCCGCTCACATGAGACGGTTTTTCTTCGATACCATCACATTGAGCTTATTGAATCGATTACGTGAGCGCAAATTAAATGAAAAACTAATGCAAGACTATCTGGCTAAGTTTATAGATGACGACAAACGACTCGTTTTATTATCATTACTAGATTTAAATTCTGCCAGTGAGCACTATACTTCAAGACTAAAAGAAAATGAGGTACAACGAGGCTTAGCTGCATTATTTGATCATATTCACTGTGATCAGCTACCTGCAGCGATGGTTACCTACCTTAACACCGAAACTCGATCCTTGTGCACCGATCACGCCTCATTTATCTCTCTCTTTAAGTACCCTAAAAAGTTGCCAGCCAACCAGATCGATCATCGCGTCACAGAAAATTATATTGATCCAGAGGAATTTCAATTAACTTCCCCAACCTATCACCAAAATAATTCCCTTCAAGGTGTCAATATATCACAGGCAGTTGCAATCCTAAGAACCATCCTAAGTCGTCATCCCAAGCAAGTACGCTTCTGGGTTCCAAATAATAGTGGTAAACATCAAGAAATAATATTTGGTTATGGACGTGTCTTGGATCATCACATACATACTCAAGATGAAAAACAATTGATATCTAAACAAGATACCAAAATAATTCTCTCTCAGCTTGGACAGTTATTATTACTTCAAGGAAATACTTCAGAAGCGCTCAAATTGATTATCCAGTGGTATCAGTACCATTTAATTTCTTTACAGAATAAGCCATCAACCGTATCTACCTATCATTCTATTGTTTTTTCAAACTGGTTTTATCGAGCACATGAATTACAGTTAACTGCAATGAGTTCGCAAGATATTTTTGATTTATATCTAGATCTGATTATGGATGCGCAAACAGTCATCCAATCAACACTGTCGAAAAAGTTACTTCAGTTTCATCAATATTTAGTTGAGTACCATCAATTTTCAGCGCTCAGCCAGAGACACATTCGTGCACTTCGCTCATTTCAAAATGAAATTCACACTAAAACAGCATTAGTTTCTGAAATCATGTTCCAGGAACTAATGTTAGCTGTAGACCAAGCACCCTCCTTATGCCCAATGCAAAAAGAAAAATGTAAAATAGCATATTTATTAGCTTATCGCGGCGGATTAAGAATGAGTGAAGCATTGTCATTGAGGATTCAGGAAATCAATCTTGATGCAAATATAAATATTGTGATACGCAATAATCGATTTGGTCAATTAAAGTCTCAATCCTCTTATCGATCTGGCTCACTGGGTCTATTATTGACACCATCTGAAAAAGAATTTTTTATAAACTTCCACGCGTATGTTAAGCAAACTTATTCTTCTGAAAAAGATGCCTTATTTATTTCTAACCAACACTTATCTATTTCACCAGAACTACTGAATCAGTTGATCAAAGGTGTTATGCAACCTTATGGCATTTATGCTACATTCCATAGCTTAAGGCACACTGCTATTTCTCGAATGCATATGATTTTAAGTGGTGCAATTCATAGTCTGCCTTACCTGAATCCATATGCTGCAGAGTTAATTGAGAAAATCCAGCATTATTTCTTATCTAAAAACAAACAAATGAACACGTTAAATTGGGAGTTAGCCTCATTTGCAGGGCATAGAAGTCCTGAAATGACTTTTACTAGCTACCTTCATTTAAATCAGATCCTAATCCTGTCTCTTATACACATCTGACGCTGCCGACGATCTACTCTG
>CAJXRW010000377.1 GCA_913060525.1 uncultured Gammaproteobacteria bacterium | reverse complement strand
ACGAGATTTCTGCCTGTCTCGTGGGCTCGGAGATGTGTATAAGAGACAGTAAATATACTTTCCACATGTCCGTTACAGGAGGGTACATATTGATCACCCTGTTTAATCCAACTGCGTTTCGGATAAATATTTAATGTTTTTTTTATCTCATTAATGGAGAATGATATTGCTTGTTTATCAATATTTTCATTAACTATATTCTTGCCTAAAATTATACATTCGGCTTTATTTTTAGGTAATCCTTCATCAATTCCAATGTTGTAGAATCCAAGAGTATCAGATACTTCGGATAATGCTTTATGGTATGGAATTAACTTGTCTGTCGAGGATAGTTTGAAGGCATAACTAGTGGCTATAACTAACATATAGCGTTTACTACTATTATCATTTTCGAATGTTAATGGATTAATGATTTGCTGTAAAAATTCAGTTGAATGGGTTTGCATAATTAATTGGTTTTATCTTCTGATGGTGTTTCATCAGATGTTTCAACTACTTCTGTTTTGGATACTTGACGAAGCATGCTGCCAGAGATTTTGGCTGCTTCAAGCTTATGTTTAAGAATATCACCTTCACGTTTACTATATACTGGGCCTACATCAATTCTGTACCAAGAGCCATGTTTAGAGACTTCAGGTTTTAGGCCTATTAATAAAAGCCTGGCCCGAATAGCATCAACAGCTTCTTTGTCTTTGTATGACCCGACTTGTAACATGTAGGTGTATATGTATTTTTTTGATTTTTTTGCAACAGCGTCAGATTCGACTTCTTGGTTAGAGAGGCCATTATAAAAAGTGAATTTAGGTGAGTTATCTTCTTCAGTGACAGTTTCATTGGTAGCAATAATCTCATTTGTAGAGAGTTTTTCATTTGCAATTTGTTGCATATCTTCACTGTTTAATGAAGCTTGTTCTGCTACTTTGACGGTATCTTCCTGAACATCATCTGTGTTCCCGATAATTTCATCAGTGGTTACGGATTCTGTTTTAACGCTTTCCATATTGGTGGTTGGGATATTAAATATCTCAGGCGTTTTAGGGGCTTCGATGGGTGTAAGGTTATCTACCATTTGATTTTTATCAGAACTTTTTGAACTAAAAATACTAAGTAGACTAAGGATAACAATAATAGCTATGATAATGGCTACAGCATATATCAGAATTGATTTTTTTTTATTGCTAGATGATGTCTTATTTTTTTTTTGTTTGGTCTTTGAGCTTTCTTCTTGGTTAAATTGTCTAAAGTTATTTCTTGCATAATCTTTCATTACGGCAGGTCTCTTACATTTTTTCAGGTGCTGAAATTCCTAGTAAGTTTAATGCGCTTGTGATTGTTATTTTAATTGCTTGTAAAAGCATTAATCTTGCTTGCATTAAAACATTGTTATCTAGAATGAATCTCTCTGAATTGTAGTAAGAGTGCAGTAGATTCGCAAGTTCCTTTAGATAATTTGCTAACAAGTGTGGTTCAAGTTTTTCTGAGGCGCTTTTTATGACAGATGGATATAATGTGAGTTTATTGGCTATTTCAGCTTCTATTTCTTTGTCTAATAAGTTCAAATTTTCCAAACCTGTTGTTTGGTTAGCTTCTAAACCTTTTTCTGCAAGCTGTCTGTAGATGCTGCAAATTCTGGCATGAGCGTATTGGATGTAATAAACAGGGTTTTCATTAGATTTTGATGTTGCGAGGTCTAGGTCAAAATCAAGGTGTTGGTCTGCTTTGCGCATAATATAGAAAAATCTTGCAGCATCTGTACCGACTTCCTCTCTAAGTTGCCTTAGTGTCACAAAGGAACCGCTTCTTGTGGACATTTGAATTGGCTTGCCATCCTTAAATAAGGATGCAAATTGAACAAGGGGTATTTTTATATTTTGAGTGTTATATCCAAAAGATTGAGCTAAAGCCAGCAAGCGTGGGACATAGCCATGGTGGTCTGCACCAAATAGATAAACAACTTCATCAAACCCTCTTTGAAATTTATTACTTAAATAGGCAGCATCAGAGGCAAAATAAGTGCTTTGCCCATTATCTCTAACTATACAGCGATCTTTTTCGTCTCCAAAATCTGAAGACTTAAACCATAAGGCGCCATTTTTTTCATATACATTCCCATTTCTTTGTAATTGTTCAATCGCATTTTGGACAGCATTTGATGTCATTAATGATTTTTCAGAAAACCAGTTATCATACTCAACTTCAAACTCTTTCAGGTCTGACTTTATATCATCAAGAATATATTCTAAACCAACCTTATGAACAGCCGTATAGTGGTCCTCACCGAGCAATGATTTTGCATTAGATATTAAGGCATCAATATGCTTTTCTTTGTCACCGGTATCTGAGTTTTCGTCGTAGTCGGCAGGTGTGTCTTTGAATACTTTATCAGTTTTTATAAAATATTTTTGTTGATTGGTGTCTTGAATCATTTTTGCTATGGTATAAATATACTCTCCTTTATATCCATTGGATGGAAATGTAAATTTTTCACCGCAAAGCTCTAAATATCTTAACCAGACACTTGTGGCTAAAATATCCATTTGTCGTCCAGCATCATTAACATAATATTCAGATGCTGTCTCTTATACACATCTGACGCTGCCGACGATCTACTCTGTGTAG
>CAJXRW010000376.1 GCA_913060525.1 uncultured Gammaproteobacteria bacterium | reverse complement strand
ACAGCATCTACATCTTGGGCTGAAATCAATTCCTTATAATTTCCAAATCTCCTGGCTGAAACACCAGATGCCTCCAAAGCTTTTGAAGCCCGCACATCAAATAAATCGCAAACACCTGTAATCGTGACATTGAGATTTTCTTGATTAAGATAATCGTGATAGGCTTCCTTCTCCCTATTTTCTTCAACCCATTGCTTCGTAGGGAAACCTAACGCGCGTAATAGCTGTTCCCCTCTAATACCAAAACCAATTATGCCAAGTCTTAAGGATTTAGCATGTAGGCCCCTTGGACCATGTTCGTTGGAACTCAATTTATTATCAAGTGGGTTAGGTACCATAAATGCGAATGGCAACAAACTGGATAATTTAATAGCACTTCTCCTGCTTACACCCATGATTTATTTTTTTTGCAAGGTTTTTGATCAACAATAACTCAGACGACAATTAATCTACCTTAGCCAGAACATCCGATTAAGAATTAGTAGCCTGGGTTCTGGTCAGTTGCTGGATCTAAAGCTAAATTGAAGTTAAATTCGTTAATTGGGATTGGCCAGAGATAATTTTTTTCTGAAAGACTTTTCCCTCTTATGTCCATAATTATTTCATCCGCTTTTCCCGTTCGTTTTAACTCAGGCCATCGTTTCCCTTCTAATTGAAATTCGTACCCTCTCTCCTTAATAATTAAATCAACAAATGTGTTTGAGTCGTAATCCTGAACACTAAAATCCACTGGAGAAGAATTTATAGGATCAAATCCGTACGCACGACGGTGTACTTGGTTTAACGCTTCCATTGAACTTTCAGTAACTCCATTGACCTTACTATCTGCTTCCGCGTATATTAATAATAAATCTGCATAACGATACAAAGTCACAGGGTTGGACCCACGATCCAGACCCAATGTTTCAGGGTCTATAAACTTTTTGGATAACAAGGTGGTAGGAGATACCCCAAATTCCCAAGGATACCAAAGTCCCTTGCGTAAATCATTATCATCCCAGTTCATGTATGCCGGATTTGTAGAATCACCATGAACACCATATACTCCTGAATTGGCATAAAATCCAGTTCCAGGATGATTGAGCAATCCAGGCCAGACGCTACCAAACCCTTGATCATGAGTATAAAGAGCATAGAATATCTCTTCAGAATTTTTTGCGACCCCTGCACTAAAGATATTCTGATAATCATCAGTTGTTTCTATAGGTAAAAGAGCATACTTACCAGATTGTATTACCTCATTGGCCTTATTACTGGCCTCAGTAAAATTTTCCATACTCAAATAAACATCAGCCAACAAAGTTTTGGCCACCCACTTAGATGGTGCTCCTCTTAGTCTTTCGTTATCTGGAAGATTAGCCTCTGCATAATTCAAATCAATAATGATTTGCTCATAAACTTCATTTATAGGGCTTCTTGCTATATCAGTTAGTTCCAAGTTTTCTTCTGTTCGCAGTGGTACGGCACCCCAATTTTTAATTAAATTAAAGTATGCAAATGCTCGTAAAAATCTGGCTTCTCCTAAAAGTTCTTGATTCACCTCTGGACTGAGCACCGTATTATTAGACAAGTTTAATACTACTAGGTTTGCATTACGTATACCTAAATAAAGTGGGGCCCACATATTGGATGTACGCGTAATCCACGTACCGTTCAATCCATCATAATTGTTTAACCATGACCAACTACCTCTACCATAACAAAACTCTCCCAGTGCACTATTAATGCCAACAAGGCCGGCATCAGGCAATTTTCGTAGGGGCTCATATATGGCATTAACAGCTGTTTCCACCTCTAAGGCTGTATTATAAAAACTTTCCTCTGCTACTAATCTAGGTTCTTCCTCTAATAAACTTTCACAGGACGTAAGCAATAAGACCACTAAAGTCAGCAAAAGGGTGAATATCCAATTGCAATTTTTTATTAATCGAAGTTCATTATCCGACAATTTATATTCAATATTTCTCATTTTTTTATTATTAGGTGTTATGAAGTGATGTTAGAAACTTGCCTGAATACCTAGTGTAATGGACTTGGCAGTGGGATAAGTATAATAATCCATCCCTTGGTTAACAGATGTGCTACCTCCTCGTGAGTTAACTTCTGGATCCCACCACGAATAATCTGTAAAAGTCAATAAATTTTGCCCACTCACATATAAGCGTAAATTGCTCAAGCCCAACTGTTGTATTTCCAATTGATAAGCCAATTCTATATTTTTCAAGCGCATATAAGACCCATCTTCAATAAATCTATTGGAAGCTTTTACATTGCTACTTAAAACAGGTAAAGGGTACTTAGCATCAGTATTAGTTGGGGACCAATGATCAAGATAAACTTCCCTGGGCATATTCAGACCTATTCCATAATCCAACGTATTATTAATAGCGTTAATATTAAAAATATCATTCCCAGAGGTCCCCTGAATAAAAAAGGAAAACTCAAAATTTTTGTAGGTCAAACCAGACTGAAAACCATAAATAAAATCAGGGTTGGGATCTCCAATGTACGTCTTATCATTATTGGTTATGACGCCGTCATTATCCAAATCTTGAAAAACTATAGCTCCATTTTCGTCATAACCATCTGTCTCTTATACACATCTGACGCTGCCGACGATCTACTCTGTGTAGAT
>CAJXRW010000375.1 GCA_913060525.1 uncultured Gammaproteobacteria bacterium | reverse complement strand
ATTTCTGCCTGTCTCGTGGGCTCGGAGATGTGTATAAGAGACAGATACTATACGTTCTGCTATAGCTCTATCTATTATCTTAAAGCTATACAAAATAAATCAAATTTCGATAGTCTGTATAATTTCCCTGTAATTAGTTTTAGACTGTAAATTATGCTGATGACAAAATTATCAGCCATAACAGCGTTGTATAAATATGGGATAATGGATTATGAGAAAGAACCTGATATTTTCAATTCTGCTTTTAACGGCATTTTTACCAGTCTGGGGTATTGCAGATATATACAACATTCCTGAAAGTGAAAAGATTAAATATAACAATAATGATAACAAGGTAGTCAGCGTTGAAGAAGAACGGAAAACGACCCAACCTTTTGTTATTCAACAAAATAAAAATGGCAATGATACTATAGAAAAAGAAACCTCTACTGATAAAACCATTAAAAAAGAGCTCATAAACGATAAGTTTCTGAAAGCGTCTAAATCGATAAGCTTTTAACCATCTAACGAGAAATCAAGATTAGGATATGCTGTATTTCTTATTAAATATCATTACAAGTAACACCCAAACCATTTACCCAAGCTTTTAATGCTGGATTTGTACATAAGTAATAGGTTGATAAAAACCCATCCGCTTGAGGCGACCAAGTTCCAGGTTTGTTTTGATTTGGAATTTCATTTTGATCAAAACCAAGCGTTGCATCAAAATGACCATGTAGAATCCACATATTATCTGAATTAACTGAAAACAGCGGTCCACCACTGTCACCATAACCGCCTGCTGGTTCGTTAGTATTGCCTGCGCATATCCAAGCTAAATTATTAACACCATCTTCAAATGCGCAAACATTGTTGCCACTTTTAGGCTGGCTTGAACCATCAAACAAAGTTTGTTCGCCTAGCAATGCAACAGGATTCGAGATTGACTTATAAAACTGTGTCAGCAATTCTGGTGAGGCATTTTTAGGTGGTGGAGCATAGTTACCATTTGAATCATATACAGGAAACGGTTCTGTTTGACCAAAGCCAACTTGATACATTTTATATTGTGTTGGTGATGTAACTAATGTACTGCTAACTTGAAAAGGCTGGATATCCTCAAAAGACTGATAGCTAGGTATGGTTTTAATTTTTACAATTGCGTAATCCGTATCTCCGCCTTCTGAATAGCCAGGTGCAATATTACCGCTAGTTGGCGTTAAATCATCTTGAATTGCCACATAAGGAGAAGTCTGCCAGTTATTACCAATGACAAATACTTTATTAACATTCGCAGAGTCCCACAGAACAGATGAACCATCATTATCATAATAGCAATGTCCTGCGGTCATAACCATTTTCCCTGCAATTAAGCCACCAGAACAGGTTTCGATATAACGCACAGAAAGATATGCACCTACTGTGCCATCCGTTGTACTTGATTGAACATTAATTGCCTGTTGAGTAGTTGGCAAAGCAGCTAACAAGTTAACGGTATTTGACATACCAAGCAGGCTTGCAAGTGGTTTTATCGCGTTTAAAAAATCATTAAGGGTTGGGCAAGTATAGCTAGTAAACAAACTACCACTACAACTCCCCTTTGAATCACCTAAGTTATCTGTCGTCAAATCTGCAAATTGTGATGATGAAAACCCCTCTAGCGAAATGGTCAACTTAGGTGAGCTATCCTGCATTATTGGTGTAATGAGAAGATAAGGCTGTGTTGCTGGATCACCGTCATTCAGATACCACTTAAATGTCTGCCCAACTGGAAAATTGATATATCTATAATAATAGCTATTAATATATCTTTGCGACCCTTGGTCTATGACTGGCTCCAACGCAGCAACGTAGGGTGGAGTAGCAGAATAAGGCGCGCCAATTTTTCCTAATGCCGCCTGGTTTGTAGTTTCAATAGCAGGCACACAGGTTGGTGAATTCGTATAAGCACCAGAAACAACAGGGTTTTCACATAGGCTCATGGCAAAGCAGGATGCATTTATACCTATTACCAACGCACTTAAAAGACCTAATTTACTTTTAGACATATTACATTACCCAGTTTGCTTGTTATTCAATAAGGATATTACCTATAAATTGCCTACCACCGCAAACAATAGTTGCCACTTGTCATTATTAGTCACTTCTAAACCATAAAACCACTAAATTTAATTTTCAAGGTTTTGTAGGCAACGTCCCTAAAGTTTTAATAAAAGCGAAAGATCAAATCAGATTTATGTGAAAACCCAGCTACACAACTATTCATCAATTTTGTTATAATATCAACCAACCAATTTTAGCTGGATTTAAATTGAGTTCTGAAAAATTACTGAAAAAAACACTGGTAGAATTTACCTGTCCTCAAGAAAGAAAATATGACGAAGCAACCATTCATTCTTTACAAAAAGATGGGACTTACCATTTAATCAAAAAAGAAACTGATAAAGAATGTATCATTAAAAATGCTAAATTAGCTGCCTCTTGTGTGATGACTCCTAATGAAGGGGATTTAGTTCAAATTTATATTACCCCTAATCAGATTTATATTATGGCAACTTTAGAAAAAGTGTTACCCGTTCCTAGTGAATATAAACTCAATGGTAAAGTGACACTTGGCATTAATGAAAGCCAATTAGCTGTCTCTTATACACATCTCCGAGCCCACGAGACAGGCAG
>CAJXRW010000374.1 GCA_913060525.1 uncultured Gammaproteobacteria bacterium | reverse complement strand
AGATTTCTGCCTGTCTCGTGGGCTCGGAGATGTGTATAAGAGACAGGGTTATACCAACGTACATTAAACGACGTTCCTCTTCTATTTGGCCATCATCAATACTTTGTTGATGTGGAAGCAAGCCTTCCTCTAAGCCCATTAAATAAACATTGGGAAATTCTAATCCTTTTGATGCGTGAAGCGTTAAAAGTTGAACCGCATTTTGTTCATTTTCCTCTTCTTGCTGATCAAGCATATCAATTAAAATCAACTTATTTAAAACTTGCTGTAGTGTCTCATCAGGTGAATCAATACAGACTTTAGACAACCAACTTATGATAGATAATATATTAGCATAACGCTTTTCAGCTTGCTCTGGTGTAAAGTTTTCATCAATTAAGTAAGTTAGATATTGAATTTCTTCAACTAGTTGAATCAATATTTTTTCATATTCATTGATAAGACCATTCTGGAGATTATTTTGGTATTTATAAATAAATTTCGAGAAAATGCGTAATTTTTCTAATTGTTTTTGAGAGATACTTTGTTCAATACCTATTTCATCTATTGCAATCAGATAGGGTACATCACGACTATGAGCATACGTTGTTAGCTTTGAAATAGTTGCTGGACCAATTGCACGTTTAGGTATGTTAATTGCTCTCAGAAATGCTTTATTATCTCCAGGATTAGTAATAATACGTAGGTAAGCAAAAAAATCTTTAATTTCCTTTTTAGAAAAAAAGGAAGAACCTCCGCTTAATTTATAAGGAACTCGGTATTGTTGTAAGTTTTTTTCTAGTAAAAAAGATTGATGGTTACCGCGATATAAAATGGCGTAATCACTATAGCTTTTTCCTGATTGAACTTTATCTGCAATAATTTCAGTAATGATGCGACTAGCTTCAGCCTCCTCATCAAGTGATGGAAGTATCTGTATAAAATTACCAATTGCCAAGTCTGACCAAAGTGCTTTTTTATAAAGATGAGGATTGTTGTCAATAACCCGATTTGCACACTGTAAAATTCGACTTGATGAACGGTAGTTTTGCTCAAGCTTTATTACTTTCAAGTTTGGATACTCTTGTTCTAAAAGCGCAATATTTTTGGGATCAGCACCACGCCAAGCGTAGATGGACTGATCATCGTCACCAACTACCGTGAATTTTGCTCTTTTACCAACGAGTAACTTAACTAACTCGTATTGGCTAATATTTGTGTCTTGGTATTCATCCACTAATAAGTAACGAATTTTTGATTGCCATTTTTCCAAGATGGCAGCATGATTTTTAAATAATAAAACAGGCAATAAAATCAAGTCATCAAAATCAACAGCATTATAGGCTTTTAGATAATCTTGATATCGTTTATATATCTCCAATGCGGGTTCTAAATGTTTTTCATTCTTATTCAACACGATTTCTTTTGGGAGCATCATGGCATACTTCCATAATGAAACCTGATGCTTATATATTTTGTTTAATTCTTTTGAGCTTTGAAAAAGTACTGAAGAAATTTCATTGATAATACTTGTGCTATCGTGATCATCAATTAACGTAAAATTCGCATTATAGCCAAGGGTGGAGATTTCTTTTTTGAGAACATTAAGCCCAAAAGTATGGAAGGTGCTGATATTAAGCCCACGAGAGTTTTCACCTTGAAGTTCTTTTTTTACGCGCTCTTTCATCTCTTTAGCGGCTTTATTTGTAAATGTAACCGCTAAAATATTATTAGGCTTATATAACCCTTGTTTAATCAAGTATGCAATTTTTTTTGTGATAACAGATGTTTTACCGCTACCTGCTCCTGCCAAGACCAGAAGAGGAGAGTCGACATATTTCACAGCTTCTAGTTGTTGGTCGTTCAATTGGGACATCTAATTTATAAATGCTATATTAAGGCTGGGTTTGAATATAGTAATCTTTATGTTTATTCTGGTCTATGAATTTATTAATTCTATATTTTATATTATAACTTTCACGAGGTTACGAAATGCTTGAATGACTGCCCTATAGTTATTAGTGATAGACTGGTAATAATCTTAGCGATTCTAGTTTTTCCATAACTTTAATAGAAACTAATTCCTTTGCTCTTTCAGGATGATGAGCGGATACAAATTCAGTAATATTTAGATCTGGAATATCACAAATACATTCATATTTAATACCACTGAGCAGTCTAATCTCAACAAGCTGATATTGCGGTAAGTCAAGTCCAAGTTGTTCAAATCGAGTGCTTAAAATTTCAGATGTTAGCATCTTTTGCAGTACCATTATCATTATTGAGTACCGAAAATATTACTCATACCAAAGAGCGTAATCAAGAAATAAAGTTGCAAAAATTTTTCACTAAGTGATTGCAATTTTTGGAAGCCTTATAGGGCAAAGGTTGATTATTTTTGGCAAGTGATCAAGGTCAATTTTGTTACACTTTACTAATATTTATAACTACTTGATTTATAATTGCTTAGTTGTTCAATAAAAATTAAAATATTAAATATCAATATGTTATATATTAACCGAATACCAACCATTCCCATGAATGGGTTGTTTTAATTATGATATTTATAAAATAACTGTAATAAACAGATACTAAACAATATGTTAAATACAACCAAAATTTATTGGTCTAGCTCCTGTCTCTTATACACATCTCCGAGCCCACGAGACAGGCAGAA
>CAJXRW010000373.1 GCA_913060525.1 uncultured Gammaproteobacteria bacterium | reverse complement strand
CGAGATTTCTGCCTGTCTCGTGGGCTCGGAGATGTGTATAAGAGACAGATGTTGACATGGTTTTAAAGGCCGCTGATGATCATGTAAAAAAACAAATACCATTTTCGTTAGATGTAAGATATATATGCAAGAATTCTAATATAAAATGGGTATTATGCCGAGGTAAGGCGATTCAAGATAAAGATGGTGTCTTTCGAAGAATGATTGGTGCTCATACAAATATTACTCATCAAAAAAATATTGAACTTAAGCTTAAAAAACTTGCCCATTACGATCCTGTCACCAAATTACCCAATAGAACTAATTTTCAAGATGAAATATTCAAATCAATTAAATGGCACACTAGATTCAATAGGAAATTTTCCTTGTTATTCATAGATTTAGATAACTTTAAAGATATAAATGATGAGTTAGGTCATAGCATAGGTGATATTTTTTTAAAGCGTATCGGTAGAAATATTAAACAGTCAATCAGAGAAATTGATTTTATTGCCAGGCTAGGTGGTGATGAGTTTGTTGTATTACTCCATAATCTACGAAGCTTTGAAGAAGTTACCAATATTACTCAACGTATTCTTCAATCATTTAATGATCCAATTCAATTTAACGGTTATTCAAGAATCAGCTCTGCCAGTATTGGAATTGCGGTATTTCCTACCGATGGACAGAATGTATCCACACTCATGAAGCATGCTGATGCAGCTATGTACTCAGCCAAGTCTAAAGGAAAAAACACCTTCTGTATTTTCACAGAATTATTAGATAATAAAAAATAGGTAATACCATGGATAATAAAAATCAGAATAATAATGATCCCATATTTAAGGGTATTTTTGATACTGCATTAGATGCGATTATAACCATTAATGAAATAGGTATTATTCAGAGCTTTAACCCTGCAGCCGAAAAACTGTTCGGCTATTTACCAAAAGAGGTTATTAACCAAAATATTACATTACTAATGCCACCGCCTTATTCTAAAGAGCACGATGGCTATTTGTTTCATTACAGGCAAACCAATCAACGAAAAATTATTGGTATTGGTCGTGAAGTTGAAGGAAAACGCAAAAATGGCAGTGTTTTCCCAATGCACCTCTCTGTCAATGAAGCAGTTATTGACGACCAGAGAATTTTTGTCGGCTTTGCCCGTGATATTAGTAACTTAAAAACTGCAGAAGCAAATCTTAAAAGAAGTGAAGAAAAAGCGAATGCAATTTTAAATACTGCTGCTGATGGTATTATTACAATCAATGCAAAAGGTGTTATTCAATCTATAAACGCTGCTGTAACTAAACTGTTTAATTATCAGGAAAATGATTTAATTGGCAAACCAGTCAATATATTAATGCCTTTACCCTACGCTGAAGAACACGATAAATATGTATCTAATTATCTGAATACTGGACAAAAAAAAGTTATTGGAATTGGGCGAGAAGTTTCAGCACAACGTAAAGATGGCTCAACCTTTCCGATATTTTTATCTGTTAGTGAATTTAAGCTAGGTGATGGGCGCTACTTTACTGGGATAATACGCGATATCAGTGACTTAAAAGAAACTGAGCATGAGCTAAAAATCAGAAATGAGCAACTACAGGCACAAAATTGGTATCGTCAAGCACAATTGGGATTATTTGACATCCTTAGAGGAGAAAAAAGCAGACAAGTCCTATGTGACGATATTGTCAATTATATTACAAAAATAACAGGTGCAGCGGTTAGCAGTTTCTATTTGAATGAATCTGGCCGATTACAATTAGTTTCAGGAATATCAATCCCGAAAAATAAACTAAAGAATAAAACCATAGATTTTAATGAAGGCTTATCAGGACAAGCAGCAAAAAAAAAGAAAATCATTCAAGTTAAAAATATTCAGCAAAGCGAACTCCAGCTTGAAACAACTTTCTCGAAAATATCATTAAAATCGATAATCGCTATCCCCTACTCCTATGTTAATGAAACATTGGCTGTTATTGAGATTGGCAGTCGTGAAAAATTTTCTAAACCAATCGTTAATTTCTTAAAAGAAACTCAAGAAGGCATTGGCATAAGCCTTAATATGATGCTTAACCGTGAAAGACTGAAGGATCTTTTAGAAGAAACTCAAGCTCAGGCTGAAGAACTCCAGCAACAGAAAGATGAATTAAAAACTGTAAATGAAAGATTAGAAGATAAATCTCAGGCCTTACAAAACCAGCAAGGTGAAATGGAACAAACTAATTTAGAGTTACAAGAACAAAGTAAAGCACTTGAAGAAAGAAAACATGAGCTTGAAACAAAAAATCATGCGTTAGAAAATATTCAACGAGATTTAAATGAAAAAGCTAAAGCACTTGAATCGGCAAATCAATATAAATCTGAATTTCTCGCTAATATGTCTCACGAGTTACGTACCCCATTAAATAGTATTTTAATACTATCTCAATTGTTAATAGACAATAAAGACCATAATCTTAGTCGAGACCAAGTGGACTCAGCACGTACGATTTATAGTAGTGGTAACGACCTATTAGACTTGATTAATGATATTTTAGACCTATCAAAAGTAGAAGCAAACCGTATGGAAATTTCTCCAGACGAAATACATACCATAGAGTTAAAAAATAATCTTTATGATACTGTCTCTTATACACATCTCCGAGCCCACGAGACAGGCAGAAATCTCGT
>CAJXRW010000372.1 GCA_913060525.1 uncultured Gammaproteobacteria bacterium | reverse complement strand
CGAGATTTCTGCCTGTCTCGTGGGCTCGGAGATGTGTATAAGAGACAGTTTATTACCACTGAGGTAATAAAGGCTTTTTTTGTATTATTATAATAACTTATTGTTTAACTATTTTTTTTGTTATCATTTTTTCATTAGATGTTAGTTTGATTAAATAAATACCATTTGGTTGATCTGAAATATCAATACTTGTGGTGTTGTTATTTAACAAAGAGCTATAAACGGTAACGCCAACTAAATTTGTTATTTCAACATAGCTTTGATGTGTTGTGTTATTTATCACATTAACATAAAACATTCCGTTAGTTGGGTTAGGATAAACAGAAAATAAAGACTCTTGTTTTATAACTTCCGGAGTTAAAGTTATTGTATTATTATTTGTATTTAACACCTGATTGTTACTTTCCGTATATTCATTAACTATCTTACCACCACCACTACAGTCATCATAATAAATAAAAGCATGGAAATCAGAGCCATATTGTGCATGAAATCCCGGTTTAATGATAATCTCATTTTTAGCATGAGTGGTAATGTCACCATCATTTTGTATAATATAATCTCCCGGATCTGTTTTATAAGTAACATTATGACCAATATGTATAGCATCTTCTGCTTTGTACCATGCTTTATATACATGCGAGCTTGAGATGTTATTATTCTGCCCAATTACTTTATTTTGTAATTTAACTACATCTGCTTCTATTTCATCCATCAAAAACTGTCTTAATTGAGGTAAAGAAGCGGTTGAACTATTAATACTTTGAAGCATATCTATGTGGCGAAAGGTGCCATTATCTGCAAATACAGCTTCAAAAGGAGTAATGTTAAAGTGATTTGTTGGATGTTTTATATTAGGGTATCCAAAAAATGTACTGTTACTTGTTGGGGTTTGGTACATTAAATTGTTTGCTCTGGGATTATAATCTGCAGATGCTCCGGAAGCCCATATATTTTCATTAATTGCTAAAGCAGAAGCTAAAGGCATAAAATTAAGATGTCCGTGGTAATATTTAAATGGAATATAACCGGTATTAAATGGATTAGGAAGAGTTAAAATTGCTATAGGACCTCCGGCAATACCTTCATAAAAAGTAGGTTGCCAGCCTCCATTTGTTCCATCTAACTCCTGAAAATAATCAATTTTATAATTCCTTTTAATAGTATAAATATAAGGCCAATGCTTAAACTCTCTTCTATAAACAGATTGATGAAACCCGTACTTCATAGATTTCAAGTGTCTTTCTCCAATAGTTAAAAGTAAATTATGGTATTGGCTAAACAAGGTCATACCTGGAGTTAAGCCTGAGTGGGCTTGATAATTTTGAGAATAACTTCCTGTAGAAACGGCTATGTTTCTAGAAAATGTTGGGAATGTTTTTCTCATATCTCCCGTAGAGGTATAAGTATGAATAAAATTATTATTAAATTCATTTACCAAATTGGTTCTATATATATGGGGTGTTGCAGAAATAATTCTATCTCCTCCCCCCGCATTAGTCATATTACCGGATATATGGTACCTAAGCATATCTCTTGAAGCGGCATCATTTAAAGCAGTCCAGGCTATTTGTGCCAATATGCTTTCAAATCTTTTATCATGATAAACTCCTTGTGTACCCATAGGAACATTAGCTCCTAAATGAGGAGAATCAAATGCCCCATAAAGTTTAGTATGATGGTGAGGAGAATTGTTGTCCATATGATCTTTTTCCATCTGCATTAAAGCATACCTAACATGTTGACCTCCTGCACTAAAACCGAAAATAACATTCTCCCAATCTTCATTAGGATAATCGATTTGTTTTTGAGCATTAATATCCTCTATCCATTCTGCTAAAGCATCTCCAGCCAGTTCAATACTTTCATGCCCTGATTTTTCCTTTATAATAATAACATCATAATCTTTTTCCACTAAATATTCAATCCATGAACTTATATCGTTATACTTGTTATAATAAGATTTTAAAGTTTTTGGTTGAGCTCCGGGTCTATAAGGAGGCAATATTAATACTGGTCTTTTAAGTTTTTTATTAGTGTTATTACACCCCCAAATAATACCATATCTAAACTTCATATTTGTAGCAGTATAGGTATGTTTTCCACCTGTAAATACTGAAGCTTTATTATTTGGTTCATTTCCACCTTTTGCTTTCTTATCAACACCGGAAGTTAAATAAAATGCTATAGTATCCTTAACTTGTTTTTCATCAATTTTATAATCTAAATAAACATTTGCTATAATAGAATCTCGATTTCTATCATAATGAATAACCGGATTATTGACATCAAACAACTGAGGTCCATATCCAACATCAATCATTAATGAATTTAAATGAATATTATCTCCTAAAGAAATAAAGTCTTCGTCATATAATAATTGACCTTTAGGAAAATCACTGGGATATTGTTCTAATACGGTTGCACTTTTCATTATAAATTTTGAATATACTTTTTCTGGGGAGTTATTCTCGTACAATTGGTTATTAGACATGGTAATTAAACCTGTTTCCAATCCCTTTGGCTTAAACTTATTTACCTCATGTATGGTAAGTGCAAAAGGATATTTAATAACTTCATCCCAAGTACTACCTTCATAATCATAATTCTCAACTTTGTGTACAAATTTTTCATATAAATCTATTGCTTTAGGACTGTCTCTTATACACATCTCCGAGCCCACGAGACAGGCAGAAATCTCGT
>CAJXRW010000371.1 GCA_913060525.1 uncultured Gammaproteobacteria bacterium | reverse complement strand
GATTTCTGCCTGTCTCGTGGGCTCGGAGATGTGTATAAGAGACAGACTTAACACTTTGTTTTAAATTTTCAATATTAGTTTGGATTGAGCCAACGATATGAGCCTCGTTATACGCCTTCTCCCCGCGAATATCTAAAAATATTCCTTTACCTCTGCTTGTATGTTGAATAGCATCCTGAGGTGATAGTGTTTTAGCTTGGTGTTTTTTTTGGGTCATTTCAAAAATAATGTATACTAAAATTAGTACTACAAACCCAAGACAAGACCAAAGATTATTAGAAACAAATGTAAGTAGCTCAGACATATAGAAATTATTGGGTATGTTTCCACTGATTATAAAGCTTTTTGTAGACCTTTAGAAGTACTGTCATTTTAATTTAAACTGAGTAGGGAAATGCTTATTAGTTCGTCACTTTATGGCATTAAAGATTGAATTTTTACTGGGACACCATCTTTTCTTATTTCAAAGCCCAATACGGATTCACCCTTAAACTTGCCAAGCTCTCCAATCTTTGAGCCTTCTTTTATAGATTGACCCTCTTTAACACTGGTTGCATTTAGGTTGCTGTATGCTGTCATGTAGTTATTTTTACAAGTAATAATGATCATTTTTCCATAGCCTTCAACACCAATTCCAGCATAAATGACTTTTCCAGAGCAAGCCGCCACTACGGGTTGATGATAGCTTCCCTGCAGCAAAGCGATTGTATCGTTTTCTGATACTATTGTTTTGCTCGATATTGGCCATTTCCAACCTGTACTATTTGATGTTATTTTAGCTGTTAATTGATCTGGTTCTGATGTGCTGGATTTTAATTCTTCAATTTCAGGTATTGGTTTTTCGACCTGCTTATCTTTTGGTAAGGCAATGCTTGATAGATCAGTAACAGGTTTATTTTCAGTAGTAATTAGATCAGGATTAACTGAAATTTTTTGTCCAATATAAACTGGATAGGGTGGGTTAATATTATTCATTTGCGCAATTTGGCTTAGTGTTAAATCAAAACTATTTGCTATGCCTAATAAAGAGTCTCCAGATTTAACAACATAATAACCTTTAGCTGATTCACGCTGAGGCGTTACTGATTTTTCTAAAACGATAATTTCTTCAGAAACTATTTCGGTTTTTTCTATGAAGGTTGGTTTATTATCTATTGTTTTAGACGGTGAAATATGGTTCTGTTTTTCATTAATAACATCATAAGACAAAGTGCTATCATCAAGGCTATATATATCATCATTCCGCACTTCCTCAACACCAAATTTTGTGATTTCTGGCTGTTTAGTTTTAGACTCATTTGGAAATACTTGTAACACTTGACCTTGCTTTAAGGTATAAGGGCTTTTCAGATTATTCCAGAGTATAAGTGCACGTTCAGTAACATTAAATTTTTTTGCTACCTGGTAGAGTGATTCATTTGGTTGCACGATATAATATTGGTTTTGAGTGCTATCAACTCTTTTTATAGGTGCTGTTTCTTGTGTGTTGTATTGGGCATCTGGTGAAATAAAGTGCTTAATACTGGCGCAGCCAGATAAGACTAGACAATTTATGAAGGATAAAAATAGTATTTTATGATTAAATATTTTGCTCATTTTTAAAGTGTTGCATGATTTCATAGCATAGTTGACTTGTATTTTCTTTAGTTAAACCTGATATATAAAAAACCTTACCTTTCCAGTTCAGCCTGTCAACTACCTCTTGACAGGTTTGTTTAGCATTATCAATGGTATCAATTTTATTTAGGACTAACCACCTGGTTTTACCATATAGTGCTGGGTTGTATTTTTTTAATTCTAATTCAACTTTCAAGAAAGATTCAACAGGATCAGATCCATCAAATGGACATATATCAACTAAATGTAACACAATGCGAGTGCGGGTGAGATGTTTTAAGAATTTTAAGCCAAGTCCTGCACCTTCTGCAGCGCCTTCGATGACACCTGGAATATCGGCTATTACAAAGCTATCAAGCGGACCGACACGAACAACACCTAAATTGGGGTACATGGTTGTAAAGGGATAGTCTGCAACTTTTGGTGTTGCAGCAGAAACAGCTCGGATAAAAGTTGATTTTCCTGCGTTTGGTAATCCAAGTAGGCCAACATCAGCCAATAATTTTAATTCTAATCTTATCTGACGTTCTTCTCCAGGTTCGCCGTTGGTTGTTTGTCTGGGAGCTTGGTTTACACTGCTTTTAAATCTGGTATTACCAAGTCCTCTATGACCGCCTTTAGCGACCAGCAAGGTTTCGTCTTCTTTTAACACTTCGCCAATAAAATCGGTACTGGCCTGGTCATATACAACTGTACCAATTGGGACTTTCAGGTAAAGATCTTCTCCAGACTTGCCTGTGCAATTTGCGCCTGAGCCTGCTTGACCATTTTCTGCTTGGTATGAACGTTTATAACGGTAATCAACCAGCGTGTTAATATTTTTATCTGCCATTAGATAAAGATTGCCACCATTTCCACCATCACCCCCATCAGGCCCACCTTTGGGAATATACTTTTCTCTTCTAAAGCTTAAACAACCATTACCACCTTTGCCTGCTTGCACAAATATTGTGACTTCATCAACAAATTTCATTAGTTTATATAATTAGGAAATCTATAGGCCATTATAGTTTAAATCACATTAATAAAAAGCAATAAAATACGAATAACGTATTTACTGTCTCTTATACACATCTGACGCTGCCGACGATCTA
>CAJXRW010000370.1 GCA_913060525.1 uncultured Gammaproteobacteria bacterium | reverse complement strand
CATACGAGATTCTGCCTGTCTCGTGGGCTCGGAGATGTGTATAAGAGACAGCAATTAAGGGAAGTATGGCAACCGCTAATACTATAATACCCATTCCGCCAAAAAATTGTGATTGCTGGCGATAGTATAGAATACTTTTAGGCAAGTTATCTAAATTAGTAATAACCGTTGCACCCGTGGTCGTAAAACCCGCCATAGACTCAAAAAAAGCTTCGGTAAAAGTCAAATGCAACCCATTAGAAAATAAATAAGGAATAGACCCAAATAACGCTAATGCCAACCAAATTAATACCACAACCACAAATCCATCTTTGGTGCGTAGTTCTCGCTTTGTTTTGTAGGTTGGTACCCAAAATATAAAACCTGTTATTAAAGTAACAACAAAGCTAACTACAAACGGACTCGCATTTTTTTGATGAAAAATCCAATTCACTATCACTGGTGGCAACATGGTAAAGCTGAAAATCATTAGGATAACGCCAAGTACCTTAAAGGTAGGTCCAGGTCTCATTTAGTTGTTCGCCTTACTTTATATATTATGTATTTATCCCTATACTAATGAGTATAAACATAGTTAATAAGAAAACAAGTTAGGCTAAATCATATGAAACTATTAAAATATTTAGTTAATTTTGGTGATAATGCAAAACAGCGTGATTATGTCAGTGATGCTGATAAATTCATGGCAGAATTTGATAAAAATCAACCTGCACTTTCTGACTCTCAAAAACACGAAATTAATAAGCATAAAGATATTTTCTATCGCAAACAAAAGTTCGATTTATTCAAATAAAGCAACAGATAAGCACTTAGTCTTGATTTATAGTACAATTATTCAATATTGATACCCAATCCCAGCTCACACTATGATTCAATCACACTTGAAAATCAGTCAAGAAACTTCTATTTATGCCAAAATGAGCCAAATATCGGCACAATACAATGCCCTGGATATGGCACAAGGTGTCGCAAATTTTCCCGCCCCAGAATGGCTTATTGATCGACTCTACCACTATGCAAAATCAGGTAAAAATGCCTATTCCCCCATTCCTGGCACACCACAATTACGCCAGGCAACGGCAGCTAAAATAAAACAAGCTTATGATGTTGAAATTGATGGTATGAACCAGGTGTTAATTACTTGCGGTGCATCTGAAGCCATATTTGCCACCATCATGGCATATACCTCCCCAGGCGATGAAATCATTTATTTTGACCCTGCATTTGATGTTTATCCTGAAACAGTCAAAGCAGCAAATGGCATTAGCAAACGCTTACGTTTATTAGAAAATGGTCATATTGACTTAGCTGCCATTGAAAAAGCCATTAATAATAAAACCAGGATTATTTTGGTAAATTCCCCTCACAACCCTGTAGGCTCAATCATTACCAAAGAAGAGTACCAAGCGCTGGCTGATCTTGTGAAAGAGAAGAACATATTGGTACTTTCGGATGAAGTCTATGAGCATATGACGGCGCGAGATACGTTTACCAGTGCTTTACAGATCCCCACATTAAGAAACCAACTCATTGTTTTTCAGTCATTCGGTAAAACCTATAATTTAACTGGATGGCGCCTGGGAGCGTGTATTGGACCAGAAAATATCTTAAAACCCATTCAATCACTCAAACAAAATATGTCGTTCTCAGCACCCATGCCGATGCAACTCTCGATTGCGGATGGAATAACCAATCACCCAGAATTTTGGCAAAATCAACCAAAACTATATCAGGAAAAATATAAGCTATTTATGGATAACTTTAATAATCCCAGGTTAAAAATTCAGAACTGGGAAGGATCACCTTTTTTATTATTTGATTACTCAAGTATTTCAAAAGAAGATGATTTTGACTTTGCCATGAAACTGGTTAAAGAACATGGCATTGGTTTAGTGCCCATATCGAGTTCGTATGAAACACCACACCACCAATATTTACGCTTATGTTTTGCTAAAAGTGATGATCAACTCATACAAGCAACCAGCATTTTAAACACAATCTAATTTCCGAACCTGACCTGATAAGGTCCATAGATTGACCAATATTTTAATTCCTGGTAATTACGTGAGCAGAAATATTGTCCTGGGTAGTCGAGCACTACCGAACCATCCATCCAATAATAAGGGTTTTGAGCATCTCGACAAACTCTTTGTTTCTGAATATTTGCTATATTCTCAATACTGAAATAAGTAGAAATACAAAGATAGGCGGACAACAATATCATCACTGTCATTACTACATTTATAAATATGCGTGTATAATTCCCAGCATTTCCAAGCATCCCTTTATCCGAGAATTCATATAACATAATACCTATTATAATTACCGCTGTTAACTGACTTAAGGGTGTTTCCATCAAACCACTAACTTGTGCATGTACAATTGCTGCAATTGATGAGGCCAATAATGCCATTTTTAATGGTGAATAGTTATTAGATCTAGCCTCATTCCAACATTTTTTTACCATCAAATAAACACCATATAGTATTGGCATTAATAAGGTAACAAAACCAATGAGACCATTCTCAACCAGTAGACGAATTAGGAAGTTATGAGGTTGCGCAACAATAACAACTTGCCCAGTTTGTAATAACTTAATTCCATATAAAGGCAAAACACCAGAACCAACTCCAAACCAGTTTCCTTGGTAAAATACTTCAAGACCTGTCTCTTATACACATCTCCGAGCCCACGAGACAGGCAGAAATCTCG
>CAJXRW010000369.1 GCA_913060525.1 uncultured Gammaproteobacteria bacterium | reverse complement strand
CGAGATTTCTGCCTGTCTCGTGGGCTCGGAGATGTGTATAAGAGACAGGTGTAAGCGTGTTCATGTAAATATTCATATTCTGGGAATATTTTAACTAGCTCAATATTTTGACCACAATTAAATAGCATAGGGCTTAAAAGTGCTACTCCTAAACTTTGGTTTGCAAGATGTGCTTTTATTAGATCATTTTTCGCCGATAGATTGTTTGAAAATTGTACTTCTTCAATGTTTAAATTTTGTTTATTTTGTAGCTTAATCAACCCATTTTCTTCAGATGTCCCTGTTCGAATGATTAAATTTGTTTTATTTAGATCCTTAATATCTGATATGCCAAGTTTTGATATATAGTTTTGATGTGCGTAGAGTTGAGTTTTTTCTTTTATTGAGAAAGCCAGTCGCCATTCATCAGGGTTAATCATTTGAATTGCTGTGTCATCAATACTAATAATATTAAAACTATTTAGTAAAGTTTTGATATGAGAGCCATATGCTAATAAATACGAAATATCGAAAATTGAGATGTGTATATTCAGTTCAGGGAATGATTCATATACTTTTGGTATTATATGTTGTGAAAAAAGTAGGCTAGTTACTGGTTGTAAAAGGATATTGATAGAATTTTTCTTATAGGTTATTTTTTTGGTTAAACGATCATCTACTATATTCTTAAATGTCATGTAGCCATTTGATACTTCTTGGTAGAACTTCCAACCCTCTGATGTTAGTCCAGTTCCTTGATGGCTCGAGTCTATTAACCTAGTATTTAAAGTTTTCTCTAATAATTGTACTTTTCGCTTGATTGTTTTATAGTCTATACTCAATGATTTTGCCACTAATGTGATTGATCCTAATTTGGCGACCGCTATAAAATACTGTATACCCTCGAAGGTATTTTTATTCATTTTTAACTCCTAAGATATAAAATAAGGGCAATTCCTAAGTAGGTTCTGCTGCAATAAATTTATTTATTCAAAGATTATTATATGTGCCAAAAACCAGGGTTTCAAAGTTTAAGCTGTCAACCTTATCTTTTGGACCTACAAGACGCTTTTCTATCACCTGATAACAAATTTTTGGATAATGTTACAACAACGCCTATCAAAATTTTGCAAACAACTATTCTAGGTATATGCCGTTAGGTGTTGATTTGATATCCAGAATTTGGAATTAGAATATACTCTTGGCTTATTAAAATAATATGGTTGCAAACTTCTGTTAGTTCGCGACGTGACTGACATTCGAATTTTTTATATAGACTTTTTATTCGATCTTCACAGGTTCTATGAGATTTACCAAGCAAATGTCCAATTGTTTCACTCGTGCAGGATGCTGCTACGGGTCTAATATACATAAACTCTGAGTTGCTTGGTGACATTTTTTCTGAAGAAAAAACTTTATGGATACTGTTCTTTATATTTTTTGTGAGATGGTCGCATATTATTTCTCTTTTTATGCAGTTGGAATAATGAAACTTGATCGATTCAAAACGCTGTAGTGTAATATTTGCGACTCTATAACTTAGCAAGATATTCGTGGTTAAATTTTTATGGTTTTTTTGTCTTAAAAGAATGACGATAGCTTGGTTACTATGTATTGGAACAATATGGCAAAAATAAGTCATCTCTTGAATTTGAATAATATTGAATAAATTGTTAAATGTTTCTTTTGATGTGCATTTATCAATCAGATCAATATCAACTTTTATGGTACTAAATACTTTATTATTGATAGCTTTTAAAATGATAGGTTCAAAATTTCTTTTTATAAAATCCATATACGAGATCTCAATTTTTTTTGCTACTTATAGTCTTTGTAATTCAGAGGATTATGCTGAAGTAAATCTAAATTTTTGTAGTTAGACATATTTTTTTTCAGTTGATATACAGGTGTTTACGCCTACTTAACAAAAAAATATTTTAGTTACATTACTTAGTAGCAGGTATTATTAATTGAATGTATTTTATACTAAGAGTATAGGGGTTGGGGTCAGGTATTATGACTAAGCCTTAGGCAATAAACACCATGCCAAATAATAAAAATGATATAGACCTAAAGTTTTAGGTCTATATGTTGAGTGATACTACTTATATTTGAGCTACATAAGCATTGATAGTTGCCTGGTAGTTTGTGTTGGCGGCTGCTCTATCAGTTGCAATGGCGGCCGATGTATTAGTGCCGTCTAGCGCGCTAAGCAATACTTCTGTTGCTTGTATGGTACAAGATGTATTTAAACCAAATGTGACTTTAAAGACACCCTCTACTGTAGCATTATCCGTATATGTGACGCCGCAACCTTGGATAGATCTAACTTCAGTTGGGTCTACTGCTGCTGGTGCTGCCTGCTCAGGGGAAAAAACTAAAGTTTGCATTACTGCTCCAAAGTGCCCATCAGCAGCAAGCATGGCAATACCATCAACGGTTTGACCACCAATTAAAGAAGCTTGTCCTGCTTCATAACCACTGAAAGTTACATTAAATATTCCAGCCCCAGCTTCTTCAAAACCTGTAGCAATAATTGGTGCTAATGACGAGGCTGGGGCACCGTTACCAACAGCTCCGTCATAGAGATTACCAGGCTGTGCGCCATCAAGACCAAGGCTGGGTAGTATCAAGGAATATGGAAAAGTTTCAACGCCCACAGCAACCGTGAACTGACTCTGACCCAGGGTAAACGCATCTAAATTTTTATAATTTTCTGTAGATACTCAGTATTTCTAG
>CAJXRW010000368.1 GCA_913060525.1 uncultured Gammaproteobacteria bacterium | reverse complement strand
CGAGATTTCTGCCTGTCTCGTGGGCTCGGAGATGTGTATAAGAGACAGCGATAGCTTATTTTCATTTGTCTTAGGCTTTATCTATCTTGTTATCTAAAATTTATATTACTCAATGATCTATAGTAAAAAATAGTTTAAAGTAACCATTAAAATCAAAAATTAAATTCTTAAAGTGAAAAACGTTACTAGATTTTTATCTCTTGGATGTGTTTGTTTATCGGCAATAATTTTATCTGGTTGTGCAACTAATGGTAGTGTTGAAAGTTCATTGGCTATTAACGACCCAAATTTACCAAGCAAGGCGATATACTTTACCGATTACAGTTATCGACTAACGGAAACATCTAAACAACACGCTGATCAAATTGCAGAATACTTATCTGATAATCCAGATGTTAAATTAAAGATTACAGGTAATATTGATCCAAAGCTTGAAAGTGATATTTATAATTTCAACTTAGCTGAGAGAAGGGCGAAGCAACTAAGGAACTATTTAATTTCAAAAGGGGTTGCTAAAGATCAAGTATGTAACGTAAGCACCTATAATCAGTTAAGTAAAAGTAATGGCATGTTAGATACATTATCTTACCTTAGTCATTGTTCTTAATCATATTTTTCTGTTATTATTCAACACTTATGGATGATCGATTTATCAAGGATGATATCTCAATGGACGAATTCGACGTTTATATCTCTTAAGAACTTTAAGAAGTTATAAAGCAAATCGATTGGTCATACTGCGACTTGATCGTGGCATCCATTAATAAAACTAACATACCGTGAAAATATGGATAAATACAGGTAATATTTCCCTAGTTTACAAATCTCTAAATGAGTTCTTTAAGGATGAAGAGTAATATAATTAAATACTTTTTAATTGCTGTTGTTATGGCTAGTTGTTTTGCGGTATCTGCTTGTAAAAAATCATCAGACGACAACGGTGACAATACACAGGCGAATGTCGTCATGCTTTCGCTTTCGAGTGATGGCAAATATGTTGTTACCAGTAATATGAATAATCGAGCATATATCTGGAATATAAATAAAAAATCTCATAGGAGAGTTGGGGTTAAGCCCGTTAATGTTTACTCGATTTATTTTATTCCGCAGAGCCAGAATATTTTAATTCAGAATGCGGATACCCATGAAGTTTATATCGAAGATATTGCGGGTAATGTTATAAAAACATTTAACCCTGGGTTTCAAGTTTATGGTGAAGCGATTTCAAGTGATTTAAAAACGTATGTTGCTGCAGATGAGCAATTCAATGTTTATAAGTTTAATGTTGATACTATGCAGAAAGAGCAATTATATCTTTCTTGGTGTGATGTTAAAAAACCAAATTCACCTTATGATATAGAACATCCATATTACGGTGATACACCCAATGGTTGTGCTGGATTTAGCGGCTCATTACCAAATTTTGCGTTTACTGCTGATAACCAGTATTTAATATTCAGCACAGGTGATCCAATCACAATATGGAATTTAGTTGAGAATACATGGAGTCAAGTTGATAAAACCGCATGGCCAAATGTGACTGCAATTACGCCAGATAATCATTCATTTTTACTAGCAGGAAAAAAACAATTAGGTTACGAATATTCTTTTAATACAAAAAATACTAGCCCTATTTTTATGTGGGATGAACCTAACAATCAAAGTCCATCATCAATTAACTTTATTAGTGAAAAATATATTGTCGCTACTATGGCAGGGGAGAATAATCAGTCTCGAATCCATTTATTTAATGCAAATGATATTCCTAAACAATCAATGGCAAATTTCGAGGAGATTAAAATAATCGACTTAAAAATGAATCAAGAAAAAATGTACCCAAGAACGCAAAGTTATTTCCCAACTGTTGCGACATCTATTGAGTCAGGGCGTTTAGTTATGGCTCAAGCTAATGGAAATGGCATTATGGTGTATCAATTTGATCCTGAAAATTTAACACTCAAATTAGAGTGGGTTTCTGAGCTGTAAATATTTTATTCACCAATATCTTCATTCCATAATTCAGGTTTGTTTTTAATAAAGTCAGACATAACTTTAATACAGTCTTGATTATTTAAGTGAACAATTTCAACACCATGCGAGGCTAGTAACTCTTCTGGCCCTTTGAAATTTACATTTTCGCCAATCACTACTCGTTTAATACCATAAAGTAATATTGCACCACTACACATATGGCAGGGTGACAAGGTGGAGTATAAAGTTGCTTTGCTATAATCTTTGGCAGTTAATCGACCTGCTTTTTCTAAACAGTCCATTTCTGCGTGCAAAATGCAGCTGCCTTTTTGAATTCTTTGGTTATGCCCTGAGGCGATTAATTTATCTCCAATACTAATTGCTGAACCAATTGGTATACCACCTTCTGATAAGCTTTTGTAAGCTTGATTTAAAGCCTCGGTAATAAATTTATCCATTTAATCCTCCCGATTGAAAGCTTATTAATATCGTAAATTAAGGTTCAAATTAAATATTAGTATTTGAACCTCTTATGAAAAAGTATATCCAAAAACACAAAGATGTTTTTAAATATATAGTTGCCGTCTTGCTTGTGTCTCTTAAGGTTAACCTTTTACACATTATAGTACTCATCGCATCAACAGGCGTTTTTAAAACTTTAGTGTATTAATCTAAAGTTTCTTTTGATTGATTGCCAATATTCTGTCTCTTATACACATCTCCGAGCCCACGAGACAGGCAGAAATCT
>CAJXRW010000367.1 GCA_913060525.1 uncultured Gammaproteobacteria bacterium | reverse complement strand
CAGAAAAAGGTGAATTAAAAGGTATTAATCCAACTGATAAGCAAATAGGCAAAGATTTTCAATATATAAATCAACCTGAAAGTGATGAGAAAGCCTCTACAGTATCATCGATTGTTGCCGGTTTTGGTCCAAATAATTCTGAGTATAAGAGTACTTATGGATTATATGCTTCATATGGCTGCGGTAAAGACTGGTTTAATGAATGTACTGTTGCCGATGAAGCTGGGGTATACTTCATACCACTAAAGTCACCAAAATCAAATGAAGAAATTTTATCTCAAGTGGGCTACGCTGTTTACAAAAATAAAGATATTGCCGAAAGCAAACCTACTGTAAACTTCAATTTTAATTTGGTTTATGATTTGCCAAAGATAACTAAGCTATCACCATCAGAAAAATTCACTAAAAAGATTGATACACAAATTAATTATGTTGTCAATTATGCCGAACCAAGTGAATATGGTTCAGCTTTTATTAATGATACGCTATCTAACATGCATTATGAGCTCCAAGGTATTAATAACAGGGTAGATTATGCCAACAAAAAACTTGATGCGTGTATTCCTGTTGGTATTGTGTATGGTGTTATACCACTTGATTTGGGTAACAATACTACCTTAAAGCCAGATGATCTCTTTGGTCATGGTAAAAGTGTAACCTCTATGAGTTTCGAAGTAGCAGAAAGTTCAACCAATGGGAATAAGTACGAAATGACTGTTGGCTCTGCATTAAAAGCTGATGCTCTTGTTGGACAGCTGATTCCTGGCTTAGGTCTCAGTTTCGAGTATAATTACAATACTTCTACAGAAACCAAACATAGCCTTACGACTAAGAATAAAGTAACTTTTTCGCCCAAACAGACAAACGACTGGGATACTGGTTTTTTATATTGTCAAATTCCAGATATAAAATATGCTTCATACCAAATTGATGGTAATGGTGAGCAACCTTTATATTATCCAAATACACTGATAGAAGATCCGCAGCTTTTAATATTTTATACATATGACTTCTCTCCAGTGACGTATTCATTTCATTTAACTGACCCAACGAAAATTTGGGATGGGTCTAAGTGGATGGAAAGTGATCTTCTTGAAGGAATGTTTGCCACACCAACTACTACTGACATTGATGGTTGGGAGAATGCAACTTTTCAGGATGAGTGGCGCGATATTTCTGGTGTACTTGTTTTTTCAGATGATTATGAGACAGGTCAACAATCAGACGGAACCGTTAGCTTGGGTGAATCAACTAATTTCACTCAATCTCAGGAATTTAAATTGAGTCTTAACATTCTAGGTGTAGCTAGTGGGAAATTAGACACTAAAATTGGCGTTAACACGTCATTGAGCAAAGATTCAACATGGGGCTATTCGATTTTTAATAATGTTGAAGGTGGTAAACAAACCAATGGGAAAATATTAACTTACATTCCAACTGAATTAACAGATGCAAATGATTTGCCTTGGACGTCTAAAAAAATGAAAGAAAGAGGCTTTAAGCCTTGGGTGGTTACTTATACGGTTGCAAATCCTTTTTCCAAAATTAAGTCATAATTTCAAATAAGTAACATTAGCTTTTAATACCATACAGTTTAATATTTATTGAACTGTATTTTTTTATCCTGGTGTATCAAAACTGATACACCCTGTTACCTCGCTGAAACAGCTATAATTTTTCATTTCGTTATAATCTAACCCGTCAACAAGATAAATAAAATGATGGGGAAATAAAAATGAAAAATACACTAAAAAAAGCATCCGTATTATTTTTAGCATTAAGTGGTTTAGCTGCAGCAAACATTACAATAGATGATCAAAAATTGGCAGCAGAAGCAGCAGAAGCAGCCTACCATGATAGAAATGTGGAAGATTCTAAAAACATTAGAGATTCTATTAAAGATATAGAAGGAAAGGGCTGGGATTATCAATTCTTTTATGCTGATGCAAGTCAAGATACTCGCCAGTTTATTCAACAAGTAAAAATTATGGATAAATCACCTGAATTACGCGAAAAGCTTGATGAATATAAAGCAGAGCATGCGGAAGAGTTTCAAATACTTGACAATAATTTAAATGGACAATTCTTGGGTACACAAGTTTTTGTTGCAAAGAAAGAAAATAATGTAATTATTTCTTTTAGGGGCACTGATAATATAAATAATGCAGTTGTTGATGCAGTGGCATTCCAGGTAAATTTTGAAAGCACTGATACAGGTGTGCATGCTGGATTCTACTATTATTTAATTGATGCAGTCGAAAAGGATCAAGCGTTTGCAACATGGTTTAAAAATAATGTGAATCAAGATTCAAAAATATTGATTACAGGACATAGTTTGGGCGCAGGCGTCGCAGTATTGATGAGCGCATATTTAATCGAGAAAGGATACTCTGGTGACAACATTAAGTTGGTTACCTTTGCTGAGCCAGCACCAGGCAGCAAAGAGTTTGCTGACAGATATGCTCCTCAACTAAAAAATTATGTATGGGCAGCAAATATACCAGATCCTGTAGTATGGTCAACAGCATTGGCTGGGGATACATTTTCAAAATATACTAGTTATAAAATAAGCTATGATCATTTTGGTACTTTTGATGGATTTTATAACCGCACGGCTTCGTTTAAAAATCCACATGCAATGGATAATTATTATAATCAAGTAATGACTTATGAATCTGTCTCTTATACACATCTCCGAGCCCACGAGACAGGCAGAAATCTC
>CAJXRW010000366.1 GCA_913060525.1 uncultured Gammaproteobacteria bacterium | reverse complement strand
CTACACAGAGTAGATCGTCGGCAGCGTCAGATGTGTATAAGAGACAGATTATGGTGACTGTAATTTAAGTAGCATTCGTTAACTACTAGCGTGGGAGTCAGATAGGGCGATTAATTTTCAGATTTTTGTAGGTGATTGATTAAGCTCTTATTCTCACCCTTGAATGTAATTACACTGCAAAGTGCGTGATTGCAGAAATAGGCATAGTTAACTTGATTGTAAATAATGAAAGCAATTTTACCTTTTCTGTCTTCTAATATGTCAAGATTAGAAGAGTCTGGTTTGATTTCCATTGCCATTCTAAGCTTGTCTATTTGCTTGGATTTATATTTTTCAGGGTGGATGATTTTATGCATACCTTCAAACATTTGTTTGGAATCAGAGTAGTTAAGAACGTCTTCACCAAAACTTTCATTCATTTTAAAGATAATATATTGGATGGATTTGTAATCTATAGCTAACCCTCCAGTTGCTACAAATTCTATAGAGTCAATATTTTCGTTATCAATTTTGAAGTCACTGTCATTCATTATGGTGAATGTAATCTCTTTGCTAAAGGCAAAGATTGGCAACAATGTTAAGAAAATTATTTTTATAAGCGTTCGTTTCATTTTTAACCTTAAGTCTTTAAATAGTAGCTAAATATAATTTTGACTTATAATTCCGTATGGTATCTGCGATACAAGCTTTAGATATTTCATTGTTATCAATACCTGAAAATATTTTTCTAGCATTACTTGCAAGCCAAAATACACCAGGCTTTCCCATTGGAGGTTGAGGAACTAAGGACATGGCTTTTGCGCATTTAAGGATTGCAGTGATCATTTCTTGAATAACTTTGACAGCCCTGTCATTTAGTTGGCTTTCTTTTATGGTAAGGCTAAAACCAGCATAGGAATACATTTTTTTAACAAGTTCAATCGCTTTCATTTTATCTGAAAAAGAGTCCAAAATAGTCCCAAATAAGATGGTTTTAATTAGAAGTATATCAAATATAATCAATTATGGTGACTGCAATTAAGTAGCTTTCTATTAGTGTGGGAGTTAGATAACGGCTTAACTGGTAATCCTATGGGTGATTTAAAATAAATTTGTTGCCTGAAATAGCATTACCAACCGCTACATTATATTTCAATAAAAAGCATCAGGATAATGACAAACAGGATGGACCTGGTCTATAAATCTCTATAAGGCATCAAATGCATTAATAAAATGATTCCATATAAAAAGCCGATTATGGCTCTATTTCTTTTGCTAACACTGCTAGGTTGTGCCAATCAGAGCACGCATCTTAGCCTAGGTGAACAAGCTAGTTTCCCAAAAGTTATTACTAAAGGTTATTCAGCTATATATGAAGCACAAATTACTTTTAATATTATTAAAGCTATGGTGGATCCATCGGCTGAAATTACTGGCATAGAAATACCAAGTAGTAGTAATTATAAAATTGAAATCATTGATGTTAAACATACGAATTCTTGTTGGGATGTAACGACAAAAGAGGGTTATCAATTTACCCCTGATAATAACCAATGTATGTTAATGCTCCAATTAACTGGCAAAAACATAGAAAATATTAACGAGGTTGTCCAGATTAAAGCTAAGCTAGAAAACTTAGGTGTGCCAATTTCTCATCAGCTATTTGATATACCAATTAAAACAGAAGTGGTTGAACAAAATGCTGCTAATTTACTTTCAGTTGAAATCTCACCGATCAGCATAGGTATCGATATTGAAACTAAAATTACCATTCATAATCCCAACGATGTGCCAATTAATAATTTAAAAATAAAAGTTAAAGATTGGTTACTAAGTTATTTACAAAATGCTAGTGGCCAATCAATTTATGAATTAGGGGCTAATCAGCAATTTACTTATTCATTTGGTTTAAAGTCTGGTAGTGATACATTAAATATGCTCAAGCAACACCAAAAAGAACTTAATGGTAATCCTTCAACTGGTGTCATTGAGATAGCTGCTGCAAATATTAAAAACATCTATAAGCCAGATATCAAAGTTATATTACAACCAGCGACATTGTCTGATGTAATAATCGATACTGATAGCCTTGACGTTACTAGCGCAATGAAATTTTACAATCAATCAAATACGGTTTTAAAAATAACTAAAGTTGATACAGCCAAGATACCTAAAAATATAAATATTTTTGCAGCTGTATGTTTAGCGCAAGAGGTTATTGCGCCTAATGAAACTTGTTCTATTGAAGTTACAAACGAGGGCGTTACCGAGTCAGCTAAGTATCCAATTAAGGTGTATTACCACGATAATCATAAAAATAATTACACCGTGAGCTCATTTATTGTTATTAAGCGTAAATGATAAATCCTGTCTAGGGTGTTAAATAACACATTCTACTTTAGTGTGGTTTTTTGCTGCTTTATATAGATCCCAATCGCGTTGTAAATCCATCCAGAACTCAGGAGCAGTATTAAATGCTTCTGCAAGACTTAATGCAGAGTCAGCGGTTATGCCACGCCTTACATTAATAATTTCATTTAAGCGAGCATACGTCCAGCCAAGGTGTGCTGCTAATGTTGTTTGCTGGATTTGGTTTGGCATTAAAAATTTTTCCAGTAATACTTGCCCTGGAGGTGTGGGTGCATGTTCGGTCATATTTTATTAAATATTTAAAAGATTAATGGGTCATCAGTTTAGAGTATTTTATTTTGAAAAGTAATAAAACTGTCTCTTATACACATCTCCGAGCCCACGAGACAGGCAGAAATCTCG
>CAJXRW010000365.1 GCA_913060525.1 uncultured Gammaproteobacteria bacterium | reverse complement strand
GATTTCTGCCTGTCTCGTGGGCTCGGAGATGTGTATAAGAGACAGCATATAAATTTCATATTCAGCGTCATTAGTCCCAATTTGTCTCTCTCCTATGACTTCTTTATCATGAATAAAATATAATTTCTTAATATTACGTCGTAACAATCCTGGTGTCTTAAAATATGCAATATCTTCACCCATAGGTGAGAAAAGACAGTCTTGTTGTATATTAGGCAGCTTTATTCCAGCTGTCGATTTTACATTGAATGGCGAGCGATCTAGTCTGGCATGTTCTCTGAGTTTTTTTCGTGTTTTAGGCGTAAGCGTTTCATCAAACGGGTCAAATCTGCGTGAAGTTTGAGCAAATAACTTATAGGAAAATATTGATAGCTCGATCATAGTTCTTATGTGTTCAGAATCAAAAGGAAGGTATTTAGCACCTGACTTTATAATAGAAGTTAAATGAAAACCTTCATCATTTTTAGTCAAAGAGCGAAACTTATCTCTTTTCGGCAATGATTCTTCGTAAACTATTGAAATTTCCTTTAAGCCAAAACCACTATAATTATTATCTTGCTCCACCCCCATCCTATTGAAAATAGATTTAAAATCATCAACTAATCCATCCATTAAGTTATGATTCGCTCTTTTTACTATTGACCTTAAACTAGTTTCATGGTCATTTCCTTCTAATAATTCACTAGTAAACGCCTTAATATTCACTTGCAGATCAGGCCGTGACTTAAAAAAATTATTTAGGGATTCTGTCATATTAATACGATTTTTTTCCATAAAACTATAAATGAATTCCCTTAATGATTTTTTATCATCAGCTAAAAACATAGTATTAATTATATCTTGCAATAAACGAGCTCTTTTTTTTCCTTTATTACCATGTCGCCCTTTTAGCTTGAATGTTTTACTGCTTATACGTTCATTAATATGACAATAATATTCTATAGCATCAATTGTATTAATAAATAATTCTTGTTTCATAGCAATTACCTTATTTACCACCCATTTGGCTTATACACTCGAGTTTTGAGCTCATTGAATTTAAAAATATCAAAAAAATTCGGACGAAAGTCTCGAGATTGATCATTCGAATAAGTTTGATAAGAATCCTTATTAAAGCTTGTTCATTTCAACTCCTACCAAAGATATGTTTATACTTGAAATCAGGGTAAAGTCTGTAAGTTCCCAAATTTTTCTTGCAACCACTGTTTCCGTTTTGTGGAATCAGGAGCATATGGCCATTGACTAGTAGACGCGTGCATTTGCAAATAATAATATAGTGAACCTTTCTGTTCTTTATTGGGCAATTTTTCAATACTTTTTTTATACGCATCAAGGATTGAAGTAGAATACTTCTCTAGATCCTTTTTGACTTTTTCAGTCTTATCTTGAATGGCATGCTGCAGTAACATGCCGATTTGCTTGGATGTTAATGAAAGTATATAACGCAGCAAAAACGCACGAATTTGCCCTGTTACACCGTGCCTATTTATTAGACCATAACCCTTGCTTTGGAACGGAATAGACAAGAGTGTTAAAGAGATATCTGTTGCTGTAGAGACTAGAAGAGAGGACGGCAGATATGAGTTCACACTGTTAAGAAGACTATCTGTTATCACCTGCCCGTATCCGTTTCTAGCTTCCCCAGAAACCATACCTTTTACGATTGGACTAAACTTATGTAAGATATCCCCTTGATCAGAACCACCCGTTTTCTCTTGGTACTTTTCAACATATCTGGATAGTCCATCAGTTATATTAGACACCGAGATCAAATAAGTAGTCACATCGATTTTAAATTCCTTATCTGGATCTTTACCACCTTTAGAATTTTGAGGACCCCTGGATGAAAAAAAATCTTGTAATAATTGCGTCTGCAGGCCGTTAAATTTTTGTTGTTCAAGAGGGTGATAGAATAAATTAACAAACTGGTCATTACCTAATTTATTATTATCTTTTAATAGGGTATATAATAGAAATTTAATTTTGTCTGCTTCGCCTAAGCGACTTAATTTATCAAGGCCTTTAGTTGGTGCACTGTATTTAGGTGCAGAGAGACGCCGCTTGATAGCCTCTGAGATGGATTGACAGTATTGTAGGCATCTACTTGTTTTTAAGCTAACACATATATCTATAGCTTCCTTGATCCCTTCAATATTGATGGCAGTCGTGTCACTGATACACGCATTATGGTAAATTGACCAATTTACCATAGATCGCAGCGAGGTAAATTGAGATCCTTCAAGTTTCGAACAAAAATAATATTGTAAGTTCCCCAATATATCGCTTTCATTATGACAACTTAGCATGCTGCGTTTAAGTGTCTGCGCATATTCAAGGTCGCGTTGGCTAATATGGTGTAAGCCCGAACTATTTGTAAACGGTTGGCTTAATTTTTCACTAATGACATTCTTATTACGCTGGAGCGAACCTAGTTGCACGAACAGGTCGATGCCTTGTATAAAAGATTCTTTCAGATCTTTAATAGTTGTAAATGATTTTATGTTGATCATTCAATGCTCCGCTATGAGTTGTTTCTAAAAAAAACAAGCTTTGTTAATATATGAGATAAACCACCTGCTTTTGGCATACCTGCGTAATCTCTCTTGCTTATTGGTTAAATTAGGTTTATCCATTCGTTCAGTCACACCATTCTTTGTTAAAATATACTTATCATTTGCTATAAAATGGTAAATCTTAAATAAACTAGTCAGTCCTAAGCGAGGTATTTGTGTACAGTCTGTCTCTTATACACATCTCCGAGCCCAC
>CAJXRW010000364.1 GCA_913060525.1 uncultured Gammaproteobacteria bacterium | reverse complement strand
GAGATTTCTGCCTGTCTCGTGGGCTCGGAGATGTGTATAAGAGACAGATATTTTATCCTGCTCAATGCTTTTTACTTTATTTAAAACTGATTTAATGTTTTTAACTAATTTATCCTGTATTTTTAAACTCTCTTCTTTTGATACATCTATAGATGGATCAAATCTCGCATAAAATAATTGAATCAAAGACTTTAATACATCAGGGTATGCAATAAAGGTATCTGTTATAAACCCACGTGTAAAACGTGCACCAATTTGCGTGATGTACCTAGCATATCCTCGAATCAAGGCGATATCACGCCAAGTTAGTTCTGAATATGTAATTAGGTAGTTAAATCGATCATTTTCAGCCGTACCGTCCCAAATATGATCAAATGCATCTTGGAATAAATCTCTTGCAGCTTCCATATTGAATGATTCATCAACACGCAGACCAAAATCCGATACAGATACAAAACCGCCTGATTCTGGTCTAATTTTATATGGACGCTCTTCAATAACATACATACCCATATTTTCAAGAATGGGTAATACATTACTCAATTGAATGACGGTATCTTTTACATAAAGCTTAAAACGGATTCTATTAGATGGCTCTTCAAGAAGTCGGTATAGCATCATACCAATTTTTTTACCTTTTTTAAGTGATTCGAAATGTCGAATGTCCGTCACACCACTTCTTGCGATAAAATCATGCTCATATGCTGGCGGGAAGCTATCTTTATATTCAAGGTAATTACGGCGACCTAAATTTTCACCAAACTCTTCTATTAAGGCATCATGTAGATCATCACTCCACTGCCTACCTATATAGAGAATTTTTTCTTCAATCACACCAATATCCGCTATCTTTGGCTCAGCTGTTGGATCATTATAAACAGTAAAATCAACTCTACATAAAACAGTTGACTCAATAAAATTGGTTTTAAACTCTACACGATTTCCGTTTAACGCATCCAATAAAACTGCCTGAATTTTCTCACGAATAACTGAGTTATATCGCTCTCTTGGCATAAAAAGCATACAAAAGTGATAACGATGATATGAATCACGGCGTATAAAAAGTTTAATTTTTTGACGCTCTTTAATTTGAAGCATACCCATACAAGTGTCAAAAAGCTGATCGTCTTCTGTTAAAAACAACTCATCACGAGGGTAAGTCTCTAAGATATTCTTTAATGTTTTGTATGAGTGACCTGCAATCCTAAATCCAGATTGATCAAATATTTTTTGAACTTTCCTTCTTAAAAATGGAATTGAGTCAGGTGTTTTGTGGTATGCAGCCGAAGTATACAGACCCAGGAAGCGTTTTTCGCCGACAACTTCACCTTCTTCATTATATTTAAGTGCTCCAATTATATCCATTCTCGAGGCTCTATGAACAGGTGAAAAATGATCAGACTTAGCCACTGTTAACATGGGATGTTTATCCGTAGAGCTTCCTAGTCTTTGTGCGAAATCATGAAAGTTTGTCGATAAGAAAGCATTGTCAAGTTTGAGTAAACCTAATGTGGATGGTTTATTTAATGCCAGTGTATTTTTGCTTTTTGATTTTTTACTTTCTAATTCCGCATAGCCCATAAAAATAAAATGGTCGTTTTTAATCCATTCTAAAAATGCTAGACCCTCTGTATAATCTTCACTTTTTTTGGCATTAGAATCAGTCATTTCTTTGATACATTCAGTAAGCTTTTTCTTCATGTTGCCATAGTCATCAACAACCAAACTTACTTTTTCATAAGCTTCTTGTAAAGCAATTTTAATCTTATCAAAAATGGTTGGATCATCATTTTGGCGATCAACCTCTACCATAATTAGTGACTCTTGAACGACATCTTTTGATGGTACTTTTTTAGCATTTGTGTCATACACAATTAGCGCTTCGTTATCAGCGCCTCTTTTAACACGACAAGCGCCTACATACATCAAGAAATGCATTCCCAAATCAAGTTGATTAAGAACCATTAACAGGGTATCTACTAAAAACGGCCTGTCATCATTAATAACTTCGATAACTGTATGTTTCGAACGCCACCCGCACTGCTCATAAATTGGGTTATAGACACGCACTTTAGTTTCATCTGGTTTTCTATGGTACATGTGATGCCAGAATGAAAGGATCATCCCATAAATATCATATAGATCCCTATCAACCAACTCTTCTTCAGAGACAACATTAAAATATTCTTTTGATAAAGTTAAAAGGTTATCACTTTCTTGTTTAGAAAAATTTTTCTGAAACATTGCCTCGAGCTTAACAATAATATTCGAGATTTTTTCGCTTGAATGTTTTTCCATATTATTACCTTAATTAATCAAAACTATGCGTTATACAATTTAGCTATAATCTTATGCGTAGATATAATGATATTGCAAGTTTCTCAAGCAAATGATTGCGGAATCATATCAAGTTTTTTGGATGAAAAGTTTTAGACCCTATCTTTGGGTAAACTGGACAGTAAAGAATGATTTAAAAAATGTATCCCGTTTATTTAAAAACCGTAATGAGAAAGCTCCCAAGCTTCGTATGCTGGTGATTCATATGGGTGCACTTTCCGCATAACTGAAATTACCTTTTCCAGCTCTTCTTTATCACCAATAAGTAACTCAACCTTATACTCGCGAACATAGGTAATACTTCCTTTTTCACCAATAAATGCGTTGCTTCCTTCCAATGGTCTAAACTGTCCAATAACTTTATTTTGATAGCAACAATTATCATACTTATCATCTGTCTCTTATACACATCTCCGAGCCCACGAGACAGGCAGAAATCTCG
>CAJXRW010000363.1 GCA_913060525.1 uncultured Gammaproteobacteria bacterium | reverse complement strand
TACACAGAGTAGATCGTCGGCAGCGTCAGATGTGTATAAGAGACAGGTATAATGCAAAAGCCTAAAAGGATTGAAACAGCTTCTTGGCTGTTGTATGCAGCGAGTGCGTTGGGTATTTTAGAGCTATTTACTTCATCGACAATTAAAAATGAGACCCCACCTTTGATAATATTGGACATTATTGTCTATGGCTGTTTATTTATATTGGCATTGATAATTAATAAGCGTATTGGTATAGGTCGTTGCTTATACACTGTACTGGCTATCATTTGGTATGTCATCTTAGTTTTTTTCTTGCCAAAATATTATAATCATGATTTAAATGCTGGGTTAGTATTCATACAGGTATGTATAACCGTAGTTGCTATTTTGATATTATATCAGCCAAAATCAACACGTTGGTTTAAAAGCCCCAAAGAATAATTTAGTATTTCACAGCCATAAAAACACACAGTAAAAAAATAGCTAGAATTGAGATAAAGAACATTTTTCTTGCCCACTTGGTGTCACTATCTACTTTAAAGCCTTTAATACTATGAATGAGCCAGTATAAGCTTATTCCAAGGGCAACAATAAAGTAAACCACCCCTGTATAGCCGAATATGCTAGGTGATATTGCGGTAATCAAAAATAGACATATATAACTGAGCATTACTTTTTTTGTGTAATTGATACCTTTTTTAATTGGTAAAACTGGTATGTTTGCGTTGGCGTAATCATCTAATCTAAAAATTGATATGGCATAAAAGTGTGGTAATTGCCAAAAAAATAAAATCAAAAATAAAATAATTGCACCTGAATTAAATTGATTACTAGCAGCACAAAAGCCAACGACTGGTGGTACTGAACCAGAAACTGCTCCAACTAGGGTGCCTAAATTAGAGTGCCGCTTTAGCCACAAACTATATAGTACAACATATATAAACCACCCTGATAAGGCAATACAAGTAGTGAGGGTATTGCTAAATATATACAACAGCAGTAAACCAATAATCAATAACGAAAAACTATATATCATACCTAATTCAAGGGGGATAACACCAAGTGCTGTAGGACGATTTTTAGTACGATTCATTAACTGATCAATATCACTATCAATGAAATTATTGATTATGCATCCACTTCCGATAATACATGCCATTCCCGCTAACATAAAAATATAGGTTAAGATGTTAAATGGGCTGATTGATAGAGCAAGGAAATAACCACCAGACGCTGTAATTATATTCCCATATATAATGCCAGGCTTAGTTATTTGATAATAATTTTTGAGCAAAAGCTTTATCCTAATTAATGGCTCATCATCATGTTGTAGTTTAAACTAAGCATAATCCAGAGTGAACCAAAAACTAAGATCAAGACAACGATCGCTGTAAACACAAAGCTGATTAAATTCCAGCGAGCTTCTGAAGAGAAATTTAAATGTAAGAAAAATATTAATTGTACGAGCAATTGAACTAATGCCAGGACAACAATTCCACATATACGTGCGCTTGGGGTCATAACCTCATACGCAACTAAGTAAAAGGCGATGCATGTAATAACAACCGATAATACAAACCCAACAATATAAGAGATTACGCTACCGTGGCTACTACCTGTGCTATGATCTACTGAACTCATTCTAAAACAGCCCCCATTAAGTAAACAATTGAGAAAACGAAAATCCAGACGATATCCAAAAAGTGCCAAAATAAACCTAAACAAGTTAATTTAGTTTTGGTCATTGGCTTAATACCGTGGATAGCAAGTTGAATAAATAACATTAACATCCATACAAGACCCACAAAAACATGAAGACCATGTGTGCCGACTAATGTAAAGAAAGCAGATAAGAAAGCACTTCTTTGCCAACTATCACCTTCGTGCACTAAATGGGCGAATTCTGAAAGTTCCATTGCGATAAATGATATACCAAGAATAAAGGTACATACCATTAATGCCATAGCACCATTTTTATTATTCTTGTGGATACATAACATTGCTAAACCATAGGTAAAACTACTGGTCAAAAGTATCATTGTCTCAATAAATACAAATGGTATGCTTGCGAGTTCTTTGGGACCAGGTCCGCCAAATGTATTTTGGAATAGGACTGCGTATGCTGCAAAAATGGATGCAAATAATACACAGTCACTCATTATATAAATCCAAAAGCCAAATACATTATTTGACTCACCATGATGGTCATGATGCTCCATTACTGTTGTTGTACTCATGCGCTTACCCTATTTGCATATTCATTTTCAATTTTTTCAACTTCTTCTGCTTTCACGTAGTAATCAATATTGTAATCAAATGAACGTGAAATTATAGAAGCAAGTATGCCAACGCCACCAACTACTGCAAGCCAAGTGATATCCCAGATCATGGCAAAACCTAGAACCATACTAAAGGCAGCGATTAAAAACCCGATAGATGTGTTTCTGGGCATGTGTATATCTGTATACGTTGGTTTTGATGCAGGTTTATTTGCCTTGCGGGCGCGCTCTTTATCTTCCCAGAAACTATCCCGCTCATTTGCTATCGGTGTAATCGCAAAATTATAAAATGGTACAGGAGAGTGTGTTGCCCACTCTAGTGTGCGACCATCCCAAGGATCTCCAGTTAGATCCAGGTTTTTCTTACGATCCCTAATGCTCACGAGTAATTGCAATACTTGGAATGCAATACCTAAAGCAATAATTGCTGAGCCAATAGCGGCAACAATTAGGAAAGGCTGCCAACCAGTATCTGTCTCTTATACACATCTGACGCTGCCGACGATCTACTCTGTGTAGA
>CAJXRW010000362.1 GCA_913060525.1 uncultured Gammaproteobacteria bacterium | reverse complement strand
TCTACACAGAGTAGATCGTCGGCAGCGTCAGATGTGTATAAGAGACAGGGAGTAACTTAGAGGTACGTTTGCCTTAAGGAAAATATATATGAAAAAAATATTAGAATTAGCAGAATTTCATCACATAGGTATTCCAACGACAGAGGTTCAGTCAAACGAGAAATATAGCAAAACATTCGATTTGTACACGACAAAAGGTCACAATCCATTCCGTATCCAATATCACCGTTTTGGCGAAAACTCACCATTCCACCCTAAAATTAAAACGATGACACATGTGTGTTTTAAGGTTGAGAATATTGAAAAACATCTTAAGGGGCAGAAAATATTGATGGAGTTATATGAACCATTCAAAGGCTATAAAGCGGCAATGATTGAGATTGAGGGTGCACCAATAGAGCTTATTGAAACGACGCTGACCGAAGAGGAAATCTGGAATGACGATAAGGAAGGTTCCTATATGTATCCTGCAGAATAATTTATCCTCTAGAATATTATATAAGTGGTAATAAAAAACCTAATACGATTAAAAGTCAGGCTGTTTTAAGGTCTTCATTATGTTGTTGTGCGCGCTGATCAGTATATAAAAATATATTGTAATTTTTTGTCACGTTTATGTACTTGAGCTCTAATGACATAAATACATACACTCTATTTAATTTAGAGGAAATAATGGAGAAGAATCATGAAGAAAATAGTAATAATCTCAAGTATAGCCATGATGGTTATTCTTCTTTCCACCGCTAGTTTTGCCAATGGCAGTACAATGGTGATTCCAAAGGGAAACGGAGTGATTGTAGATGATGTCTCACAAGATATTATTTGTACAAATGGGACAGATTGTTCATCAGCATTATTAGCTACTTTAAAGTCAAATTATAATGCGCCAAACACAAACTTTTATATTATGCCAGACTTTATGAGCATTACCCAACTGCCCAGTCCTAGCTTAGAAATGGTTTATGATAACTGTTTAAACTATGGGAAAGTAAATCCAGATACGGGAAAAGTTTTATATAACGCAATGGACTATGTGTTGAACTATAGTTCATTACCATTACTGAATGCTGCAGTTTTTAGCAGTGATGGTCTTTCTGTCCCTGCTGACTTAGGACAATGTATTCCAGGGGAAACAGTTACGGCCTTTTATGCACAACATGCCCAAAATGGTGAAACGAATTATGTGTTACCCATGATTAGTGGTTCGGCTTATGAATTAAACAGTGCTTCTAATACGCAACTAACCACTCTCGCAGATGATATTGCTCAAATTATTAATATTGATCCAAATGCAAAAGGCGTATCATTTGATTTGGAAGGCCCAACGATGAATGCGAATGTCACAACTGTTTTTATTGGAGAGTTAGCCAGGCAGCTGGCAACAAAAAATAAGTTGGTAGCGATATATGATGCGGATATTCAAGCACTATCACCTATTAATAATCAATATCACAATGTAATTTCTTTGACAGCATTATACGATTATGGTTTGAATCCAAAAGAACCTTATGCGCCCATATCGGTGTCAGACTATCAAGCCTACACCACTGACCATGCGGTGCCAGGTTATTTTAATGGCAATGGTGGAAATATCCCAGTTATGTTTGTTGCGCCTGCTGCTGCGACTACAACTTTATATGAGCATTTAAATGTGTATAACAAAAACTTTACAACTGGCGTTGATCCTGAATTACCAAGTGATCCAACAAGTTGCAGTATGAGTAGCTTGCCTACGGATATTTTGCAAGATTTTCTCTTGTCACCTGATGGACAAAAAGCAAATTCAGTTAGCTATTTCTTATCTCAATGTGAACGCTATATTAATCCTGATGTCAACCAAGCTGATTATCTGAATGCGAGTCTGAGTGCCATTACAAATGGATATTCAAAAAGCACGAATACAAATAAATACTTAGTGGGTGCGTTATTGTATAACCAAAAACCAACTGGATATTATGCGCTGAATTGTGCAAAAGATGGGTATAATCTCTATGATGATTCAAAATCACATAAAAAATGCTTAGGCTTTTACCCTGAAACGATTTCAAATCAAGAATGGAATTCTTTAGAAAATTGGCAAATTCCTGGGAGTAATTAAGAGTAGATTAACTGATTAGCGACATCGTTTAGTGGTTTCTGCAGCAAATCACTAGTTTGAAAACCAGGTCTTACTAACTCAGAGCTTTCATTTTCTATAATAATTGAGTTAACCAGTTTTTTATTTTTAACATCATAAACTCGAAGATTAACCGAAAGTTTGTTAGGAACGCCAGACCAAAAGGTTGCGTAATTTGTCCAAGTGAGAATTTTAGGGTAAATAATATAGTCATACCCATTTTTACGTGTAGTTTTAATTGCCGAATTTAGGTCGTCAGTATTGTTTTCTAAATCAACATTCTGAAAATATCTACTTAGTATATCCGTAACAATATTTGCTGTTTGTGTACCACTACCTGCAATGATTTGACCTGTAAGCTCGGTATCCATGCCATCTTTTGGTACAAAAATACAGATACGACTTTCTTTATTTAGCTGTATGAGTTCATTAACACTGACTGTATTGTCATTTGAATTTGACGTTTCAGGTGTTTTACCCTTATCAATAGTAATGTTAGTGGTGGATGCGCAAGCTGAAATTAAGACTGTAATAACTACTAATAAGAAATGCTTCACTAAAATCACCACGTGTAAAATATGAGCAGAATTATACCAGCAAATATAGGTTATTCAACCACAGTAAGTGAACCTGCTAATAATCTGTCTCTTATACACATCTCCGAGCCCACGAGACAGGCAGAAATCTC
>CAJXRW010000361.1 GCA_913060525.1 uncultured Gammaproteobacteria bacterium | reverse complement strand
GAGATTTCTGCCTGTCTCGTGGGCTCGGAGATGTGTATAAGAGACAGCATCTATTCCAGATGATAGTTTTGATGCAAAATAATAGCGTAAATATTCTGGATCTAAGTAGTTTAAATACGTTTTGGCTTGAATAAATGTCCCGCGTGATTTTGACATTTTTGCACCATTGATGGTTAGAAAACCATTAACAAAAACACCTGAAGGTTTGCGAAAACCAGCGGCTTCTAAAATAGCAGGCCAAAAAAGAGCATGAAAATAAATAATATCTTTACCAATAAAATGATAGACTTCTGTTTTGTTATTCGCTTTCCAGAAATGATCAAAGTCAACACCAATGGTATCGCATAGATCTTTAAACGAAGCTAGATAGCCTATTGGCGCGTCTAGCCAAACATAGAAATATTTATCTTCTGTACCTGGAATTTTATAACCAAAGTATGGGCTATCACGCGAGATGTCCCAATCTTTTAAATCACCATCTAACCATTCTTTTAGTTTATTAATAACCTCAGGTTGCAGCTTTTTATTAGATTTTAGCCAGTCAGATATATCTTCTGCTAAGTCTTGAAGGGTAAAAAAATAATGGAGGCTTTCTTTTTGAGTAGGTGTTGCGCCAGATATAACTGAGATAGGGTCAATTAAATCAGTTGGGTCATAAGTTGAACCACAAACTTCACAGCTATCACCATATTGATTTTCAGCTTTACATTTTGGACAGGTTCCTTTTACATAGCGATCTGGTAAAAAAATATTTGCTTGTGGATCATAAGACTGCAGGATTGATTTTGTTTTAATGTAACCAGCTTTTTGAATTTTCAAGTAAGTTTCTTCTACAAGCTTTTGGTTAATTGGATGATGTGTGGATTGGTAATTGTCAAATTCAATTTCAAAATCAACAAAGTCAGATAAATGAGAGGCCGTCATATCTTCAGCTAGTTTTTCTGGTTTAATACCAAGCTTTTTTGCATGCAGCATAATTGGTGTACCATGGCAGTCACTACCACAAACAAAGTAGCAGGTGTTTCCACGCATCTTCTGGTATCGAACCCAGATGTCTGATTGGATATAACCCAGCATATGCCCCAAATGTAAGTGACCGTTTGCGTAGGGGAGTGCGTTGGTAACTAGAATTTCTCTCATTGCGCTATATAAACTGTATATTTTTGAATTGCGTGATTATAATTCAAAATCAACCATAAGTCAGTGATAGCGCTTTCTTATGCCAAATATTTTTTGGCTATTGAGTTATATTTAAAGCTATACTAATCGGTAAAATTAAATTTTAAGGTTTTTTATATGCTCCCGATGCAAAGAGGAATTATTGAAGAAGTACCCGCTTTATCAAGATACTTGAATTTTAAATTAACAAATAAAGCGAATATCCATGAGTGTTTATGGTCTATGAAAAAAATTATAGATGGTTCATCTGCAGTATTAGGATTATCCCACTCTCTGGTTAGTGAATATGCGCAAATTGATGGCTTTCGAAAAGCGCCTGAAATCAATAATGGTGATATAAATATCCCATCTTCAGATTTTGATCTATGGATATGGATTCGTGATGAAGATAGAGGGAAAATCTTTCATTTATCACGAACACTTGTCCGAGCATTGTCTCCAGCATTCAAATTATCTCTAGTCGATGATGGCTTTAAATATTTAGATGGGCATGATTTAACTGGTTTTAAAGATGGAACTGAAAACCCGAAGGGTGACGATGCAATTGAAGCTGCCTTTATACAAGAAAAAATCAAAGGTTTGTATGGTTCTACTTTTGTTGCCACTCAAAAATGGAAATCCAATTTCGACTGGCTAGATGGTCAATCGCTGCAACACAAAGAGAGCATTATAGGGCGAAGCCTTGAAGATGACCATGAGTTTGAAAATAATAAACCATTCGCACATGTAAAAAGAACAGCGCAGGAAAGCTTTGATCCAGAAGCATTTATTGTCAGGAGATCGATGCCTTGGGTGAAAGGTATGGATGGTGGTTTGATGTTTATCAGTTTTTCAAAAACCCTGGATGCTTTTGAGGTGCAGCTAAACAGAATGTGTGGTCTGGAAGATGGCGTTACAGATGGAATTTTTGAGTTTACCAAGCCTGTCACAAGCGCATATTTTTGGTGTCCACCATTTAGAATAGGGGAACTGGATATAAGTTTATTAGGCGTTTAATTTACTTAGTTAAAAATAAATTAATATACTTTTGCTATTAATTTAAACATTCGGTTATTATTTTGCTGCAGACTGGGGTATCTAATAAAAGATTAATTTTAATTTGTTGTTTTAGCGTATTATTTAGCTGTTGCTATTTTTTTGCATCAGACCTTTATGTGCCATCATTGCCTGATATTATGCATTCTTTTAAGGCTGACACGTCTGCTGTCCAGTTTAGTGTTTCTGGTTTTTTGTTTGCAATAGGTTTTTCACAAATTGTATATGGCTCGTTGTCGGATAAACATGGACGTAAACCTATTTTATTAATCGCACTATGTATCATGTTGGTTGGCACATTAATTTGCATGTTTTCAACAAATATATGGATGTTTAACACTGGTAGAGTGGTTCAAGGCATTGGTGCTGGTGGCTTTGCTGCAAATGTTAATACCATTGCAAGAGATGTTATGACTGAGGAACAGTTTATAAGAATATGGCCTTGGATTTCTATTAGTTTTACTGTCTTGCCAAGTATTGCCCCAGCGTTGGGCGGCTATCTGCAAAGTTTGGATGGTTGGCTTACTAATTTTATATTCTTATTTGTTTTTCAAATTATTTTGTTTTTCTTGTTGCTTTTTGTGTTTAAAGA
>CAJXRW010000360.1 GCA_913060525.1 uncultured Gammaproteobacteria bacterium | reverse complement strand
AGCGTCAGATGTGTATAAGAGACAGATTAATAAGAGAGTGGTCGCTAGATAGGTGCGCCATAATCCGTAGTTCAACTTGTGAATAATCTGCTGCAATTATTGTGTAGCCAGTTTCAGCAATAAAGGCTTTTCTAATTCTCTTGCCTTCTTCGGAGCGTATCGGGATATTTTGCAAGTTAGGGTCGGTTGATGATAGTCGACCAGTTATTGCGACAGCTTGTTGGTATGAAGTATGAACTCTATAGGACTTATCATGTATCATTAACGGTAATTTGTCAGTATAGGTAGATTTAAGCTTACTAAAGTGCCTGTGGTCTAGAATTATTTTGGGGAGTTCATATTGCAATGCAAGTTCTGACATAACGTCGACAGATGTCGAAGGTTTACCACCAGGTGTTTTTTTTATGGCTGGGATATTAAGTTTTTCAAATAGAATTTCAGCTAATTGTTTGGGTGAAGATAAATTAAATTCCTCACCAGCAATAGAATATGCCTGTTTTTCAAAATCCTGGATACAAGTTGCAAGATACTTACTTTGTGCTTCAAGTTGATTTGTATCAATTTTAACGCCAGTTAGTTCCATTTCTTTTAGCACAAGCATGGTTGGAATTTCTTCATCTAAAAATAAATTTTTTAATTGAGAAATTTCTTCAATTTTTGGCCAAAAATATTCGTGTAGTTTTAAGGTCATATCAGCATCTTCAGCGGCATAAGGCGTCGCATTTTCTATACTTACTTGACTGAAATTAACCTGAGATTTTCCTTTACCAGCAACGCTTTCATATGAGGTATTGTTATGGTTAAAATATTTCACACACAATGAGTCCAAGTCGTGTCTGCTGGCGGAGCTATTATAGATATATGATTCCAGCATAGTGTCAAAAAGTTGGCCTTTAATATTAATGTTATATTTCTCAAGAATTTTAAGGTCATATTTTAAATTATGCCCAATCTTGGCAATAGTTGGATTTTCTAAAACTGGATGTAATTTTTCAATAACGATGTCCAAGTCTAATTGTTCTGGAGCGCCTTCATATTGGTGACCAATTGGAATGTAGGCAGCGTTATCTGCCTCTATAGAAATTGATAGACCAACTAATTCTGCATCCATGGCATTTAATGAGGTTGTTTCTGTATCAATTGCAAAATAGGTACTTTTTTCTAGTTTATTGACCCACAAGTCTAATTGGTCTTGGTTAAGTATGCATTCATAGTTTTTTTGTTTTAGGGCTGCGAGTTTGTGATTATTTTCAATTTTATGGTTATATTCAATTTCCTTTAGCAGACCCTTTAACTCATATCTTGTGAAATTTTTGACTAACGCAGGATAATCAGGTTTGCACATTAGGCATTGTTCTAGCTCAAAATCGAGATCAAGGTCTACTTTTATCGTCGCAAGTTCATATGAAAGTGGTATTTGATCAACTGAAATTTTAAGGTTTTCACCTACTTTCCCGGTAATTTTATCCGCATTCTCAATAACACCTTGAATATTCTCATAATCATTTAGCCATTTAGTTGCTGTTTTAGGGCCAACTTTGGGTACACCAGGAATATTATCTGATGTGTCTCCAACTAAGGCTAAATAGTCGATAAACTGTTCGGGTGTAATGCCATAGCGTTCCTTGACAGTTTCAATAGTTGTGACAGAATTTTTCATGGTATCCATTAAGGTGACATTTTTAGTCACAAGCTGAGCCATATCTTTATCACCAGAAGAAATGATGACTTCCCAGCCTTCTTTTTCAGCCTGATTGGAAAGTGTGCCAATGACATCATCTGCTTCAACATTGGGAACGCAGACTAAAGGGAAGCCCATGGCTTTTATAATGTCATGAATGGGCTCGATTTGTTCGCGTAGCTCATCTGCCATTTTTTTACGGTTAGCTTTATATTCAGGATACAGTTCATGTCTAAAGTTTTTACCTTTCGCATCAAAGACAACAACCACATGATTCGTGCCGAGTTGAGATGGAATGCGTTTCAACATATTGATAACACCTAAAATTGCACCAGTATGTTCTCCTGCACTGTTAGTTAGGTTGGGCAATGCGTGGAAAGCACGAAATAAATAAGATGAACCATCAACTAAAATAAGTTTTGTTGAATTATCAGGAACATTTTCGAACATGAAGGTACTCGATTAAAAAGAATGTTCCTATCATAAGGTATTTTATACCATTCTAAAATGCTGGAATTAAATTAATGGTTTAGGATATAGCTTTCAATGGAAGTTCGGGCGTCTGGTAGCTGCTCAATATATAATGGCTTGCTTAGTAAATAACCTTGAGCAATATCACAGTTTTCCTTAACCAAAAAATCAAGTTGTTGTTGTGTTTCAACGCCTTCGGCAATGGCTTTCATGTTAAGATTATGGGCTAAAACAATAATTGATTTTACAATTTCTTTAGCATGGCGATTGCTTAACATACCATCGATAAACGATTTATCTATTTTGATGATAGAGATTGGTAAGTAGCTTAAATAACTTAGGGAAGAATAGGCGGTTCCAAAGTCATCAATGGCAAATTTTACGCCTAAATTTGAGAGTTCATCTAATACTTCTTGTACTCTGGTAGAGTATTGCATCAAGGCTGTTTCAGTAAATTCTAAAATGATTCTTTGAGGATTAATATCATATTTTTGCATTAAACCCTTAAACATGGTTCTAAATCCAGTTTGTGTAATATGGGCCATAGAAATATTGATAGATAGCGTGAAGTCTTCTTTGTATAAGCGTTCTAGTGAAGCATATTTGCTAAACGCCTCGTTCAATACCCAGTTTCCGATTTCCAGAATGGTTCTGTTTTCTTCAGCAGCCTCAATGA
>CAJXRW010000359.1 GCA_913060525.1 uncultured Gammaproteobacteria bacterium | reverse complement strand
CTACACAGAGTAGATCGTCGGCAGCGTCAGATGTGTATAAGAGACAGGTCTGATGGTCTTTTGAAAGAATTTTTTCGTGATTACTGGCTACTTGTTTAAACACTTTCAGGTTTTTGTTCTTAGCAAGAACAGGTACAAGGCTTTCTCGCATTGCTTTAAACTCATGCTCTTCACCTCCGCGGCTAGCTCCTGATGCCAGTACATACCAAACAGGGATTTCTAAATCGAGTAAGACAGGTTCTAGTTTTGCTGATATTTCATTTATTTCAATATTGATCCTGGCATGCTGTCTGGCACTCATTTTTGCGGCCAAACCAAATTGAGAAAGCACAGGAAGTATCCATTTAATTCGGTTAAACAATTTATAAATACGTTCTTTAGATTTATCTCCTGTTAGACCATAAGGCACGGCACTATCAATAGCGACTATACCTGAGGCAATGCCAGGATTGGCACCTACCCAATGAACGGCTAATATTGCTCCGTACGACCAACCAACTAGAATTGGATTTTTTATTTGTCTAGCTTTTACTACGACACTTAGGTCTCTTAGACAGGCATTAAAGGAATAATCTGTTGATTTTTTGGATTTACCTCGTGCACGTTCATCATAAAGGATGTGCCTGTAATTTGACCCTAAATCTTTAACGATCTGTTTCCAATGGCCATGATTAGCATAAGAACCATTCAGGTAAATTATGGAAGGTCCGTTCCCCCCAGTGTCTTTCACAAATAGTCTTGTGTCATCTACTGGTATGAATCCAATCCACGATTTTTTATTTTCACTGTCGTTAACGTTTGAGCTTAGTATCATATTCTTTTTAGATTTTGATACAGCAAAGTTCTTATCTGATAGAGCCATAATTCAAATAATATCCGCTACCTATAGTTGTAAATACACTACTTATAGTTGTTTTTGACAACCTGGAGTAGTAAATGGGTTTATGTGTTACCACTTGGTTTAAATAATAGATTAGAATCGATGTGTATCATTTGATCGTCATCAATTCTTCATAATGATTTTTATACCGATAAGCCAAAAACAAATTTGCCAGTATCACAAAGATTGCCACCGGCAGTCCCTCGGGAGCAAGGAAAATATGCACTCCCAGGATATTCAATGCTATTGGAAATATGATGACTGTAGCCAGTGGCACAAATCGACCTAAGATAAAAGCTATACCACAGACCAGCTCAATGGCCTTCACAAGAGGTATGAGATAACCTGAGGCATTCAATCCGTCATTAAAGATTTTCATGCCTCCAATTAGTTCAGGCTCAGGGAACAGATTGAGAAAGTAGGAGGCTGATCCGAAAATGAATAATGCTCCTAAAAGAATTCGTACAATGATTGTTGTGATTTTCATAATGAGGGAAAATTTCAGTTTTTATTTAATCGATAGTCTATATTTTAATCTTCAATTGCACCAATTCCCTGAGCATCAAGTTTGGCTATTCCTTCTTTCATAGCTTTAATCTGCTCAGGGGAATGACTTTGCCACACCGTTACCTCACCGACAATCTTAAGCGGATGTTTCGAACGATATGACATTGATGGGTTACCCTTAAATTTTTGATTAGTCAGATTTGGGTCATCGTCTATGGGGCCAGTAGGTTCCACCAAATAAATTCTTTCACGACCATCACCTAATGCTAATTCAGCCCCCCAAACAGCCGGATCTAATGTGGCCGTGAAATAGATGTATTTGGCATTGTTTTGTTTGCCAAAGTTTGAATTGTAACCAGGTTCTAGTAAGTCGCCTAGCATTAAGTCTCCTTTGGTTCCATGTAAATAAACTTGGGTAAAGGGAGTATGGACAGTTGCCACTCCATAAGGAATTTTATCTTTTTGTGACATAAGGAATTAATTATTTGAGTTTGTCAATGGTGTTATTTGTCAATTGAAGGGCTTTAGTTAAATAGGATTTTATGACTTCTCTCTCCTTACTAGAAAAGGAAGCAATTAACTTATCTGTCTCATCTTGAAAGCCTTGGTAGAAGGGTTTCATTAGAGTCAAAATTTTTTCGCTTTCTGGTACGATGAAAACTTTCCGTCTGTCCACTGAATCATGTTCCCGTTTTACAAGACCTTTCTTCTCAAACCTATCAATTAGTGCTGTTACTGAACCTGTGGTCAAGCTTGTTAATTCTGCCAGTTCTCCAGGAGTTAGTTTTCCTTTTTGAAGGAAAAAGCCCAAGTATTTATGGTCTGTCCCTGAAAATCCAGCCTTTTTTGCAATGGCAGAATGCATTTCAATGGAGTTATAGGCGTATTTCTGACCCAGTTTTCGAATTTCTAATACTTGCTCTTCATACATATATTTATCTTTATTATAAAGTATCTTGATGACAAAGATATATATTTTTCCTTAATTTCAAAAACATGTCCTTGAAAATGTGAAGGAGATTTGGTCTTTATGTCCCTTGGCAGCTTACGTGTAACTTTTTGCTAATTGGTTTAGAAGATGCAAAAGCAAGTGTGGCACGGTATGGAATGTAGCGCAGCGGAATGGAATAACGGGCTACTCTTGCTGTGCGGTGCTGGAAGTGGGTGAATGAAGAGAGTGAGGCACGAACGAACGGAATGAACCTACTGGAGGCACATGGGTGTGTGTAGGGTATATCCCTTATATAGCAGAGGAATCGTAATTGTCAATTCTTCCTCTAATTAGTTCAATGTACTCAGGATATGAAAATACCTTTGAAAGAAAACCTGCATTTTTAGCAGCATTGATCATTTCATTGTCCGATGTTATTAAGTATAATTGTGAGATTGTACCACTTCTGTCTCTTATACACATCTGACGCTGCCGACGATCTACTCTGTGTAGA
>CAJXRW010000358.1 GCA_913060525.1 uncultured Gammaproteobacteria bacterium | reverse complement strand
ATCTACACAGAGTAGATCGTCGGCAGCGTCAGATGTGTATAAGAGACAGCAACAAGGGAACTCGCCATTCAGGTTGCAGAAGCTTTCCAGAAGTATGCCTCTGAACTTAAAGGTTTCCAAGTTTTACCAATCTATGGTGGGCAAGATTACTCACCGCAACTACGTCAATTAAAAAGAGGTGTTAGCGTAGTTGTTGGTACACCTGGTCGTGTTATGGATCACATGCGTAAAGGTTCCTTAGTTTTAGATGATTTAAAAACCTTGGTTTTAGATGAAGCTGATGAAATGTTGCGAATGGGATTTATCGATGATGTGGAGTGGGTATTAGAGCACGTCCCCAATGAAGCACAAAAAGCCTTGTTTTCTGCCACAATGCCAAAAGATATTCGCAGAATTGCCCAAAATTATTTAAATAATCCAAAAGAAATTACCATAAAATCTAAAACAACCACTGCTGAGAGCATAAACCAGCGTTACTGGTTAGTGAGTGGTTTGAATAAATTAGATGCTTTAACTAGAATTCTAGAAGCTGAGCACTCAGATGCAATTATTATCTTTGTCCGTACTAAAACAGCAACAATAGAACTAACCGATAAGTTACAAGCGAGAGGTTTCCAAGCCTCTGCTCTCAATGGTGATATTCCACAAAACCTACGTGAAAAAACCATTGAACATCTAAAAAATGGTAAAATAGACATTATTGTTGCCACAGATGTTGCGGCCCGTGGCATCGATGTCAGCCGAGTATCACACGTAATAAATTATGATATTCCTTATGATACCGAAGCCTATGTCCATAGAATCGGTAGAACTGGTCGTGCAGGTAAAACAGGTGAAGCAATTTTATTTGTTGCTCCAAGAGAAAGAAGGTTATTAAGCCAGATTGAACGCGCTACAAAACAGAAAGTAACTAGCATGGAATTGCCTTCAATCAAAACAATCAATACTAAACGCGTTGAAACTTTTAAAGAAAAAATTACCGAAACGATTAAGTCTGGTAGTACAGAGTTTTATAAGAATCTTATTTTAGAATACCAAGAAAATACAGAAAGTGAGCTAATTGATATCGCTGCAGCCTTAGCTGCATTAATGCAGGGTGAAACACCATTATTGCTTAACGAAAAACGTGATTTCAGTAGTAAGAATACTGACAAACCTTTTCCAAAACGTGAACCCAGACCTAGAGGGAAAGGTGATGAAAACATGGAAACCTACCGAGTAGCCGTTGGAAAAACAGATGGTTTACAACCTGGTAATTTGGTTGGTGCAATCGCAAATGAAATAAACCTTGATAGTAAAAATATTGGTCGAATTTCCATTTATGACACATATTCAACCGTTGACTTACCAACAGGCATGACAAAATCTGTACTAGATCATCTCAAAAATGTATGGGTATCAGGAAGGAAACTTAATATTTCTAAAAAATAGTTTATCTTATTGCTCTATTTAACATATTTTTTTACGATATTATTTAAATCCAATTTAACGCTCATGCAACTATATAATCTTTAGAGTATACACTTTAAAAGTAGAATTCTATTTTACAAAAGAGCACGCTAGATATTATTTAACTATAAATTAGCCCTTATACCTTGAAATTGAGAAATTTTATACGATGCTTAAATAACAGTTTTATTATCTCTACACAGCTATGTTTAAAAAATTATTCCAAATCATTGGAATTGGCATAATTTCCATTCATTTTAATTATGCAAATAATATAAATGAATTTTCTCAAGACCCATGGGGTGATGATGTCACTGAAAGGATGCGTAAAAGTCCAAGTAAAACAAAAATACGCAAAATTCCAGCACAAAACATTCAAAATAAGAAAGGTGGTGATTCTGATAAACCCAAAACCAAGAATGATAATCCACTATATGGTTTATTTACTGATGGCACCTTTACCTTAGCAGGACTAGGCACCTATGTTTACTCAACACCAGACAATTATTGGGGATACGGCACGGAACTATTTGTCCAGTCTGGACAGCTAGCTGGATTTTCTATAGGTGGTAACTACATGTTTATTAACCCCTGGTTTATGAGTGACATTAATCCATTTCCACCTGAAGATCAGAATATATTTGTGCCATCGAATAGAGTTCTAGCTGTCTCACAAGCCTATTTACAATATCAGTATGAACATACCATCCAAGCAAATGCTGGATGGTTATATATTAATACACCTTGGTTAACCTCTTTTAATCCAGTTGCTATCACTCAGGCTACTTTCCAAGGCGTACTAACCAATTGGCAAATAAAGGATGACTTATTACTAACAGCATTAGCAATTAACAGATATAAAGGTCTCCCTGCCACAAATTTTTCACAGGAAACGATGTACACGTCTGGGCTAAACTCATCAACAGGAACACCTAGCGCTGGTGATTCTAATGGTGCTATCTCTGTTGGTCTTCAATACAATCCAAATTCAAATCTAAACCTGAATGCCTGGAGTTATATATTTTTTAATTATGCCAGTATGCTATATTTGGATGGCGGCAGAAGCTTTCGTGTTGATCAAAATAACACTTTAACCTTAAACCTTCAGGGTAGCCTTCAAAGCACATTTGCTGCAGGAAGTAACACTATTGATAATAATGGATATGGTGCGCCTGATAATCAAATGCTTGGTGCTGAACTAATTTATGCATACAAAAACTATAGTTTAACATTAGGGTATAATGCATTAATTGGTTCTTCAAGTAGCTATGGTCAAGGCGGACTAATTTCGCCTTATACCTATCAAATTGCAAATGATCCACTATTCACAACTAGTTATCTGTCTCTTATACACATCTGACGCTGCCGACGATCTACTCTGTGTAGAT
>CAJXRW010000357.1 GCA_913060525.1 uncultured Gammaproteobacteria bacterium | reverse complement strand
GAGATTTCTGCCTGTCTCGTGGGCTCGGAGATGTGTATAAGAGACAGATAATGAATTGTGACATAATAATTGTAACATTTATTTCAATTATTATAACTTTGCTGATTAAATTATAACAGGTTTCTTTTTATACATTATAAGGGAGTACGTATTATGAAGGTGAAGCTTCTTTCGTCAGTTATTGCTGCAAGTTTACTATGTTTTTCTGCTGAGATTCATGCGCAAAGAGTTGCGCCAAGTGAAGATAATCCGCTCTTAGGTGGTTATTATGCTGCTTGGTCGAGATGGGGTGGTGATGATGATAATATGCAAGGTCGTGCCAGAGGTGATGTATTTAAGATCGATAACCTTGGTGTCTCGCCTAACTATATTGTTTATGCTTTTTTAAATATTCATACTTCGCAAAACACGACGAATCAAATTACTTATGGTGGGGCGGATATTACTGCTTCAGTATCTCAAATGAAGCATGGTCAGGTATTTGATGTTGAAGAAGTAGCTGACAGCAGCGGTGCATTCCAGAGTTATAATTACCTAAAAGAATACTCCCAAGAAAACCAAACTATTTTGCTTGCCTCAATTGGTGGATGGAGTTATGCCAAACGATTCACCAATTTTTATCGAGATGCTTTAGCTGCCCAGCCAGATGGTGTTACTGCTAATAACCAAGTGCTGATTAATTTTCTAGACTCCATAGAATCCTGGTTAAATGATCATCCAATGTTTCATGGGATATCAATTGATTGGGAAGCACCTGGTTATGAGCATGATTTCAATTTAGAGCCAGATAATGCAGAACATAGAGGTGAGGCTAAATTCTTTAATTTACTTGTGCAGCAAGTTAGAGGAAAGTTAGATCAAATACAGCAACAAAATAATCGAGACTATTATTTAACGGCTGCGGCTTTTGTCAATCCTAAAATCGCAGCAGGTGATGATAGTGATGGTGATGGAAAAGGCGATGTTGATTGGGGTGAAGTATCTGAGCACTTAGATTGGATTGATTTAATGGCTTTCGATATTAATGGTCAGTTTAATTTGTCGGGTGATGCGCGTGCGCTAAGCCAAACCGATTATGCGTATATACAAAATGCTTTACGATATTATGTCGAAGAACAAGGTGTCCCACCAATAAAAATTATTTTAGGTTCACCTGCCTATGCTCGGCAAATGTTAACTAAAAACACACCTTCACCAGCAAATAATTATGGGTATGATGGTGATATGAAATATCATAATTACCAAGAAGCTTATGATAACTATTATGATTTGTTTTATGGGCCGAACGCACAATATCCACAAGATATTTATATAGATGCGCCTAATATAGAACCGCTTCATCCTGCTGGAGGGATGACAGATGCAACAGGGGTGTATAGCTACTCGTGTTTTACGGATATTATCGAATCATCAGAAGGGCAATCAAATAATGTTTTAGCGTACTGCCCTGTAAATAGTACGGTTGATAATCGGGGTAATGTAGGCCAAGAATTACCTGACGATTTGAACCTAACCTATATCAGTGCAGATATACCGTGGATTTATGGTCAAACAATGGGTTCGGTTGTTCAAGCGTATGCATTTAACCAGACCTTTCATGGTTTTCCTGTATTTACTATGGAAACGCAAGCTTCATTAAGGCATAAAATAGATACCTTTATATTATCAGCGGCACCAAATCCAAGTCCTACACCAGTACCAACTCCAATTCCAACGCCAGTACCGACACCAGTGCCAACGCCTATTCCGACTCCCGTCCCAACACCGACACCTGTGCCTACGCCTGAACCTACTCCATTGCCAACTCCTACGCCGACACCAGTTCCTAATCCTGAGTTGAGCGGTTTACCTGATTTAGCTTTTGTGGGGTATTGGCATGCTTCATTCAAAAATGCAGCAAATGCGGTGAGGTTGAATGAATATACGAGCTCTAACTTTAATGTTATTAACATATCGTTTGGGATTATTGATGCAAATGGTAACGTGACTTTTGATTTAGCTTCAGGTGCTTATGGAGGCAATACTGAGCTGTTGAAACAAGATATTGCCTTATTGCAAGCGAATGGCAAAAGAGTTGTACTTGCTATTGGTGGTGAAGGCGCAGTTTGGACAGGGCTAACAAATCAGACAAATATTAATAACTTTGTGGCATCGACTCAATCATTAATGAATGAATATGGTTTTAATGGTGTCGATTTAGATAACGAAGATTCAGCTATGCTTTCAGCGCATATTGATTCGTATGGTTCTGCTATTGTGCAATTAAGACAAGCTATTGGTCAAGATAGCATTATCACCATTACCCCATTTGGAATTAGCGTTTATGATGATGGATTTGTAGACCCCTATAACGTTTATCGACCACTTATTGCCAATGCAACTGTAATGGCTGCGGTTGATGCAGTTCAGCCAATGGCTTACAACGAATGGGTAGGTGGTTGTGATCCTGAATTAGGTGGATCGACACAATGTGAGAATGGGTCACAAGAATACCTAGAAAGAGTCTATGAAAATTATGCCAGCTTTATGGTTGCTAATGGGATTGATCCAAGTGAAAAATTAATTCTGGGTGTGTTGTCTTCACCTTCTGCGGGTGTGGCTGGTCATACTACAACTTTGGCTGAAAATAATGCAGCAATAAAGTGTATTCTTGGGCATTCAGAAATGTGTGATGAGCAAGATATCCCTAATTATGGATTAAGAGGGGTGATGACTTGGAGTATTAATTGGGATAAAACTGAAAATGTAGGGTTTGACGAAGCAATGCCATCTTGGTTTGATGTAACACCAACACCAACACCAACACCAACACCAACACCAACACCAACACCAACACCA
>CAJXRW010000356.1 GCA_913060525.1 uncultured Gammaproteobacteria bacterium | reverse complement strand
CTACACAGAGTAGATCGTCGGCAGCGTCAGATGTGTATAAGAGACAGCAGTAATAGTTTATTAAAAGTGTCAATTAATTTTATTCAAAGAAGTTTTGATTACTTAATATCTTTAAAAAATAATTACTTCTACACACGATGGAAGTTAGATTATTTTATATTTTTATAGTCGAATTGGCATAATTACATATTGGCAATTAAAAATATTTTTTTCTTTAATCAAAAGACTCATTTTTGGATCAGAAAAATATAAATACACATCTTCACCTTCAATGGCATTCATAACATCAAGCAAATAACTCACATTAAAACCTATTTCCATAGGTAAATCTTGATATTTTACTTGAATTTCATCTTGTGCTTCTTCTTGTTCAGGATTATTAGCCGATAGTTTTAGTAAATTAGTTTCCATATTAAAACGAACCCCACGATATTTTTCATTCGAAAGTATGGCCGTTCGCATTAAGGCAAGTTTCAACCCATTTTTGTCAGCTGATAACACTTTATTATTACTTTTAGGAAGCACACGGGTATAATCTGGGTAACGACCGTCAATTAATTTTGAAATAAATATGGTACTACCTGCAATTATTCTAAAGTGATGCGTACCTATTTCAATTTGAATTGTATCTTCAATTGGTTCAATAATTTTTAATAACTCAGAAATTGACTTTCTAGGAACTATAATTTGGGCTTTATCAAAACTAATTTCTGTAATCATTACTTCAACTAAAGACATCCTATGCCCATCTGTTGAAACAGCTCTAAAAACTCCATGATCAACTTCCCATAACATCCCATTCAAAAAATAACGAACATCATTTTGTGCCATAGAAAATTGTACTTTCTTAATCACTTCTAAAAGAGTACTTTGAGGTAGTTCAAAATGGTTTGGGCTAATATCACTATCCATAACAGGAAAACCAGCAACGTCTAATATTGATAATACAAAACGGCTTTTATTTGAACTTAAAATAATTCGGTTATCACCTTCACTTTTTAACTCAACATCTGAGCCAACAGGCAAGCTCTTAATAATATCTACCATTTTTTTAGCTGGTATGGCTACTTGTCCAGAAATTTCAATATTAATTGCTTCAATCTCAGAAACTATTTCGGTCTCTAAGTCAGAAGCTGTTATTTTGAATAAACCATCTTTAGCTTCACATAACAAGCAACTTAAAACTGCCATTGTATGCTTTTTATCCGCAACTCCTAAAACCATTTGCAAAGGCTTTAGAATTTTTTCTCTAGATAAAATAACGTGCATATCAACCCCTGTTACTGTGAAATTTTTCTTGATAAATTTTGATAATCATCTTTTATCGAAAAATTAGTTTTTTTAAGTTTATCAATTGTCTTAACGGCATGGATAACAGTTGAGTGATCACGACCACCAAACAATTGACCTATTTCTGGCAAACTATGGTGAGTAAGTTCTTTTGCTAATGCCATTGCCATTTGACGTGGTCTAGCAATATCCCTACTTTTTTGTTTTGAAGTTAGGTCAGAGACTTTAATACGATAATAATCTGCAACGGTTTTTTGAATATTATCTACTTTTACTAATTTTTCTTGAATAGAAATAATATCTTTTAGCACTTCCGACACAAAGTTTGTGGTAATCTCCTTTCTTTGAATTTTGGCGGAAGTCATTACTCTTCTTAATGCACCTTCTAACTCTCTCACATTAGAACGTACATATTTAGCAATAAAAAATGCAACATCCTGTGATATCTCAACTCCAAAAATATGTGACTTATGAAGTAATATTGCAACTCTCGTTTCTAATTCAGGAACTTCAATCGTCACCGTTAAACCATGACCAAACCTTGATTTTAAACGATCTTCTAAACCTTCAATTTCTTTAGGATAACGGTCACAAGATAACACTATTTGTTTGCCTTGATCCAACAAAGCATTGAAAGTGTGGAAAAATTCAACTTGAGTTTGTCCTTTGTTAGCAATAAATTGAATATCATCTACTAACAAAACATCAACAGAACGATAATAATTCTGAAAATGTTCCATTGCACCTACTCTAAGTGCATCAACCATATCTTTAACATATTGCTCAGACGTGACATATAATACTTTAGCATCTGACTGAAATTTAATAACCTCATTTCCTATTGCATGCATTAAATGTGTCTTACCTAAACCACTGCTCCCATACAGAAAAAGTGGGTTATAGGCGGCACCTGGACTAACAGAAACTTGCATTGCTGCAGCTTTAGCTATTTCATTTGACGCACCCTCAACAAAACTTTCAAATGAAAACTCACTTTTCAATCTTAATCCAAACTGCGTTTCTTGTCTCTCTATTGGTAAAGCCAATGCTTCATCAAAACCAAATAGCTCATTTGTTGTACCGCTCTTCAAATAATGCTCATTTGTTTCTTCAAGCAATATTGGTTCAGCATTTTTTGATTCATTTATAGTGAAGTTATTTAGCTGATTGCGTTTTAATTCATTGAACATTTCAAGTTGTGGACCAGCCGTAGGTTTAATTGATTTTTTATTTATTTCAAAGTCATTTTTAATTGGTGAAATAGGTCCTGTTCTTTGTGAAGTTTTTTTGACTGAAAACTCTATCATTACTTCAGAATCACTATTATTTTCAATGCACTCGATTATCTTTTTTGCATAACGGGACTTTATCCAATCCAAGAAGAAACGATTAGGTGCATAAATTGTGCATAACTTACCTTGATCATCAACTATTAGAGGTTGAATCCAAGTAGTATGTTCTTGTTCAGTTAAAACAGTTCGTAAATTAGCTAAACATACACCCCATCGACTGTCTCTTATACACATCTCCGAGCCCACGAGACAGGCAGAAATCTCGT
>CAJXRW010000355.1 GCA_913060525.1 uncultured Gammaproteobacteria bacterium | reverse complement strand
TCTACACAGAGTAGATCGTCGGCAGCGTCAGATGTGTATAAGAGACAGGGATGTGCCACTGATATTGTCTAAGGCTAAATTCTTTTCAGTCAAAAAAAGTTGGTGCACTTCGGTTACAAACCTTAATGCTGCGTCATTGCTTAAATGGCGGCCTGCATTAAAGTCAAAGAAACGGATTGGTATTTTGGTTTCATAAAAAAATTCACCTTCAAATTGAATTTTTGGAATTGGTCTTTCAGCCATACTCATCACCACGTTATAGGTTTACCTATTCATAATCATATCCAAATGTAAAAAGTAATACGATACCAACTTTTATGAATACATATTATGATGACTACCAAAAGCGCTTAGAGAAAATAATGAAGCATCTAATTGTTGGCTATGGTTACTGTGGAAAGTTCCTGGCACAAGAACTCAAACATCAAGGTCAGGAAGTTTTATGTTGGTCCAGAAGCATACCCAGTGAAAATGGTTTTGCGCATCAACAGATAGATATCAGCTCAGATGATTTTGTCATCCCTCAGGCTTGCGAAACGCTTTATTACTTAATTCCACCACCTCGTGCTGGCAAAACCGATACATTACTGGCACGCTTTCTCTCAAAGCTAAATCATCTCCCAAAGAATTTTATTTATTTTGGTAGTAGCGGTGTATATGGTGATCATAACGGCAATTGGGTTAATGAGACCACTAAACTTAATTTGATCCATGATCGACAATATCGCCGCCAACATGCTGAAAATCAGTTACAACAATTTTCTCAGGATAGAGACATTAACATCAGCTGCTTACGCATTGCAGGTATCTATGGACCTGACAGATTCCCATTACAAAAGATAAAAGATGACAAACCGATAGTTAACCAACAAGAAGCGCCCTATTCTAACTGTATTTATGTTGAAGACCTTGTCAACACCGCCTGGTTGCTTTCACATCAGTCTAATGGCTTTGAAATTTTTAATGTAAGCGATAATCATCCAAACAGGATGGGTTATCTTCAATATAAACTCGCTGAAATAATGGGAACCAAGTCACCCAAAGAAGTTTCTTTACAAGCATATTATGATGCTGCAACTACAATGGGAAAAGAGTTTCTGTCTAGCTCTAAAAAACTTAATTCTGATAAGATAATACAACTGTTAAAGTCTGAACTAAACATTACTAATTTAGAGTTAGGTTTAAAAAAATCCATATCCACATCACTATAATTACAGTCATTAAAACGCAGTGATTACTTGTTTATGAAGAATAAACAATCTATTTATAGATCATAATATGCAATTTTCTATCCATAGAATATGAGACAAAGCTTTCTGTATCTCAGGTTTGTGACAGAACAAAATAATGCCAACCCATCTTGCGATAATCAAAAACCATTAACTATAATCACTATGTTCCCTGTTTCCACTTAACCTTTAAACCAATAATGATAGGATATTTTGTGCACACTTGTTCATTCAAAACAAAAAAACGAATAAATAAAACTTTAATTTTATTTCCTCTTTCATTAATACTATTGGGTGGATGTGGTAGTAGCTCAGACACGACTGAAAGTACAGTTATTGATGCAACTATACCGAGCACAATGCTCGAAAATACCAATACCACAATAGAAGTTAGACTAGTAAAGTCTTCACAGTTCACAGTTGGTTCAACTGGAGAGTATCTAAATGTTTCGATTAGTGATTCAAATCCTATATCACCCATTATTTGTACTCCATCAGAACAAGAGATAGAAATAGGCGGACAGCCAACATATTTTAATTGTCAGGCACCAAATACTGCTGGTGAACACATTCTTAGTTTATCTGCACCTGGCGTTACCACACTAAGTCAAAATGTTGCAGTACAAATTCCATTAACAGTAAGCCCAAATAGCTTTACACTAACGCAAGGAATATATCAAAACGTAAACATCACTAATAACTCCACTGCAACAGTAGCAAAAAACATTGTGGCTAATTTTGAAGGTACAACTTTAGACGGTAATGTTTATGATATTAATATTAATCAAAAAGATGTTAATACTTGTGCTCAAGTAGACCCAGGCAATACCTGCACAGTACAAATAATCTCTTATTATTATGATAATTTATTTTCAACCGTTTTTACCTTTAAAGGTACCAATACGGCATCAGTACCAGTTATAACGTCTCTCGTTACAGCTGCACCATCACCAACATATCAAACCTTATTGCAAGATGTTTTGATCAATGCTGATTATTGGGATGAAGAAGCAAAAATAATGTCAGCTGGGTATGGTTTTGAAGGAATTTCAGGCATTCCTGCAGCGACGCAAGCAGACGTTGATGCAGCAGGAGGAGCGTGGAATATCGTAAATGTTTTAGAGCCAACAACAGTACCAACGCGAGCACTTACTTCTGCAGCAGTTTCGTCTGGGGTGCCTATTGATTTTGGATATGCAACCTATTTTGCAGATGCAACGCCAATTTGTTTTAGTTGGCCAGTTTTACCAAGCACAGTCAGTCCAAGTAATTTTGAATTTACTCTAAATACGGGTGAAACTGTTACACCCCAGGTAGCCTCATTGGTGCCAAATATGAACTACAACGAAAGATCGTGTATTGTTACTTTTGGTTTCATTGGCAATCGCCTAACGCCTGGAACACCAGGGGCAATATATCCAACCAAACTAACCATAGTTAATAATGGCACTGAGCTTAAACTTGTTGGTCCTCAAAACCAAATTGTAAGTGCTGTTGGCATGTCAATTGATAGCTCTAATCCATATGAAACAGATTCTGGCCCCATGCTACTAGCTGCAAAATTAAGTGTTATGGATCTGTCTCTTATACACATCTCCGAGCCCACGAGACAGGCAGAAAT
>CAJXRW010000354.1 GCA_913060525.1 uncultured Gammaproteobacteria bacterium | reverse complement strand
CTACACAGAGTAGATCGTCGGCAGCGTCAGATGTGTATAAGAGACAGGATAGTATCAACTTAATGACCTATGACTTTGATGGTGCTTTTGATAACGATGCAGGTCATCAATCTGCTCTAAGCCATACACATGGGAATAATGATCCTGACTTTGCAGATAATGAAGGCTTATGGACAGCAATGGGCGCAGTAAATACCCTACTGGCACAAAACGTACCGAGTAAAAAGATTATTCTTGGCATGCCAATTTATGGTCGCCAATGGCAAGGTATCAACCAAGGTCAATTAAATGGACTATTCCAAAATGGTTCAGCTGGTGTTGGTGAATGGGAAAAAGCAAACTTAGGCTACAACTGTATTATGGGTGATACCTTTAATGATACTAAAGAAGCTGAAAAATGTGCTGACTATGATGCCCTACAATTTACGTTTATTGATGCAGGCGAAGGTCACCATATGCTACCAGACAACGGCACAGTTTCTGCAAGTGGGTATACTGTAAATAATAAAACTTATCCATTTGATATGATTGGTGAGTCATATTACTACAATCCAAATACCAAAGTTTTTATCACCTATGACTCAGCAACCATGATCAAAATAAAAGCGGAGTACATTAAAAATAAAAATCTAGGTGGCGGAATGTTCTGGGATTTATCTGGTGATGCACCTGATAGCGCAAACTTCCCTTCGTTAATCACGACATTACACAATGGCTTAAAATAATTAATTATTGAACCCTTCAACTAACTAGCATTGTAGACAAGTTGCCTTATTTTAATAGCAGTCTGTCTGCAATGTTTTTGCCCTAACTATCGGTCATTTTATACCTACAGCATAAACCATAACACCAGTATAATCTGACCATTAAACAATCATAATGAGAATATTATGGAATGCATTTTAAACTCGAGTGACCATTTTTTTTCTGAAAATTTTATAGATGCAATTATAAAAGATAGCGTCAACAATAAATCTACTTTTATGGAAATAAACGTTTTCTTAAAGGCAGACCACATCTTACATGTTAGATACATTCGTAATAATAAAATAACACATCAAATAAATTATGTTGGAACACTTAATCCTGATGAGCTTATTCATTTAATCGAAGCAAAATCTATTAGAGTTTTTCCACACATTCTAACAGATACAAATATATTTAGGGGCTGTCACTCGATAGAACTTAAACAATATCACCAATCATTTGATGATATCTTTATATTTGACATAGAAGAAGATTACCTGAGCAGTTTAAATTACACAAGCAAGTACGCGCTGTACGAGCGCCTACAAAGTTTGGTGAATTATTTATATATTAAAATCATACTTAGTGTAAACATTACAATTAAAGATGGAAAAAAGAAAACTAGCAAAACACCTGAAACAAAGAAACCTGCCTCACCAATAGAGCTATGTCAACATTTGAATTTAACAAAACAAGAATTGGCATATCTAAATGCGATATCATTGACTGGATCATCAAAAGAAATTGCCAGAGCAGTTAACAAATCATCAAGAACCATTGAAAAAGTCATTCAAAATTTACTTAATAAGTTAGAAATCAAAAATAAATCTCAACTCCAAATAATGGCGAAAATTTTAACTTCTCATATAAATCAGTCAGAAGAACAACATGTACTTGCTCTAACAGACTAGTTTACAATAAATAAAATTGCAGCCCCTATTCCTCTAATTACATACGAACAAATATTATTTAACGTGAATTCGGGATAAGAAGATCAAATAATATGATTCATGTATTTGAGGTTATTCGTTGAATGTACTAGACATACATTTGCTAAAGAACCAACAACCTCAAAGTTATGCTAGAAGCAATATATTGTTACGTCGATGACTTTCATAAAAAATATTCACCTCAAATAGAGAAATCACTGATTTTCTCTGGTTCAAAATTACGTCGTAGACTCTGTAAGTTAAGCGAACCTGAAATAATAACAATCCTAATTCTCTTTCATCAAAGCCATTACCGTAATTTCAAACATTTCTATTTGAACCAAGTTCAAAAACATTTAAAGAACGATTTCCCTCAACTTGTCAGTTATAACCGCTTTGTGGAATTACAACCTAGGTGCTTGATCTACATTACTTTGCTCTCAAAAATGTATCAACCTAAAGAAACAGGATTTTACTTTATTGATTCCACACCAATAGAGGTTTGTCACATTAAGCGAGAGAAACAGCATAAAGTATTCAAATTTGAGGCTGAAAAATCTTGTTCAACCAAAGGATATTATTTTGGCTTTAAGCTTCACTTAGTTGTGAATGATATGGGTGAAATTATAAATTTCAAATTAACATCATCTAAAACAGATGATCGCGTACCTGTGAGGCACCTTACACAAAACCTGCTTGGCAAGCTTATTGGTGATAAGGGTTATATCTCTCAGAAATTAACTAACACCCTAAAGCATAAAGGGTTAGAGTTGATCACAAAAGTAAGAAAGAACATGAAACCTAGATTTCTCTCTGCTTTTGATAAGGCATTACTCAGAAAACGAGCCATCATTGAGTCTGTTAATGATCAACTCAAGAATATTAGTCAGATTGAACATACTCGACATAGAAGTATTTATAATTTTATGACTAACATCATTGCTGGAATTATGGCTTACAATTTCAAACCAAAGAAACCTTCAATCAACATGGAAATAACTAATCAGCTTATGAAAATCTAACCCTTATCCCGAACTCACGTTATTTACCTTGAGCATTGCTATACAAAAAACTGTCATGCCCTATAATTTACGTAGGTATCCAAGCAAATTAAGAGGCAGAAAATGTATAAGATCTGTCTCTTATACACATCTGACGCTGCCGACGATCTACT
>CAJXRW010000353.1 GCA_913060525.1 uncultured Gammaproteobacteria bacterium | reverse complement strand
CGAGATTTCTGCCTGTCTCGTGGGCTCGGAGATGTGTATAAGAGACAGCTGTCTGCCGAAGTTGTGTATAAAGATGTTTTGAAAGCTTACCCTCAAATGCCAGTAACCGTGAGTGCTATTACGGCAGATATTGATAAAGAATGGGTTGGGACAGATCAATCAATTGATATAGCTAAAAAAATATTTGCGCTTGAAAATGTACAACTGGCAACACACACCTATAGCCACCCCTTTGAATGGGAATTTTTTGAACATTACGATTATAAAAAAGAAATTCCATTTTTACATAAATACGCATTTGGAAGCTGGCAAGATAGCTCAAAATCAACCACAGATAAGTATTTAGACTTTTTCTCAAGCCATAATGACGAGAAAGAAAATGGACATAATCATAAACATCATAATCCATATGATCTAACTGATGAAGATTATGATACACCCAGAGGATTTGCAAATAAAAAATTTGATCTACAAGATGAAATTATTGGTTCTGCTAAACTTATTAATAATCTTTCTCCAAAAAACAAGAATACAGATATTGTATTATGGAGTGGAAATTGCATGCCATTTGAAGAAGCAATTAAAACGTCTCGCAAAGGTGGCATGTACAACATGAATGGCGGCGATTCACGTTTCGACGAGGAATATAATAGTGTTTCCTGGGTTGCCCCTGTTGGCAAAACAGTCGGCACAGAATTACAGATTTATTCGGTAAACAGCAATGAAAACACTTACACCGATTTATGGACTGATCGTTATTTTGGCTTTAAATTTCTAACCCAAACCTTTAAGAATACAGAAGAACCCCTCAGACTCAAACCAATGAATTTATACTACCATATGTATTCTGCTGAAAAAGATGCGGCTCTCTATGCGCTCCTGTCAAATATCAAATATATTCAAGCACAACCGCACATTGCAATTACATCACTAGAATACATAAAAACTGCCATAGGGTTTTACAGCACAGAAATATATGAAACAGAGGGTAGCTGTTGGTCTGTTAAAAACAGAGGAAAACTCAATACCATTCGATTTGATCATGCCAGTTTAAAGCAAGTTAATTTCATCACCTCCCAAGGTGTGATTGGACAAAATTATTATCGTGGTGCGTTATATGTTGCCCTTGAACCCACTTACACTGAACCCCTGATCTGCTTAGATAAAAAAGAGAGCTTGGTAGACTTATTCGAAACCAGCACGCCTTATTTGATATCTAGCACCTGGAAAATTTCGAACATGAACTTTCAGGATGATCAATTAACTTTCTCTGCAAATGGTTGGGGGAAAGGCAAGTTTACCTTTGTTGCTCCAGAATCAGGAACGTATCAAATTATAACGAACGATGAAAGAAGTTTTACTGCTATAGCAGATGGAAACTTTTTAACTTTTAATATTTCTAATGACTCCTTCAAAGCGCTTAACTTTAGCATCATTAAACAGTAGTCATTCGTTTAGCTAATAGGATTTATCTGTTTCTTTCAGCAGGCAACCCAATATTACCGCAATTAATATACATATTGGAATAATATAATAAGCAAGTTGATACCCAACCCCTGCCTGAATATATCCAAACACAATTTGGGCAAGCGCCCCGCCACCCATGATGAGCAATGAGGCTAATGAAGTTGCCGAAGCTGATATTGCTGGATCATTCGACTCAGTAACCACAGGATAACCAAGCGTTTGAGCCGCCGTTAGCACCCCTATAAAAAAGAAAATAAGCATCAAACTTACCGAGCCAAATGAGTGAATGAGTAATAACAAAGTAATGGCGAGCGACAATAAACCCCCAGCGATGATATAGGGTTTTCTTAAACCAGATTTATCAGAAAGCTTATTCCATATTGGTCCACCAATCATAAAACCAACACTGATAATGCCTGTCACGTTCGCTGCCTGCTGAGCCGTTATACTATAGACGTGATCTAAATAAGCTTGCCCAAAACTAAACTCTAAAATCATCACGGGGAAGTTCATCAATGAGATATATAACCCCGCAAACCAGTTCTGACGTTTTGTCATTACCACACCTAGTTTTCTAAATGCTTCAGAAATTTTTTGTTTCTCTTGCATTTTCTCAATAGACTTAGGTGTTTTTACGCATAACAAAACAATTAATAAAATCACTAGCCCAACAATAATATTGACAACTTGCACCGCAGCGCCAGAATCATAATAAGTCAGTAATGCTCGACCACCTGCATTACCTAAATAGCTACCTAAAAATGCAACTGTGATCGCCATACTAATTGGAAAACCTACAGAACCCTCAAGAAACCAATTTGCAGCCACACGCACACAGGCTAACAGCGTAAATGCACCAGCCATCCCAATTAACAACATAAAAACATAAGCAATAAACGCAGTATGCGTAATCAACATACCGAATACACCTAATACCATTACTATAATAGATAAACTGATTACTTTTTTGGCCGAGTACCTATCTAACAAAACTCCCGCGGGAATAAACATCATAACGTTACCGATTAGATACATGGAAGTAAACAAGCCATATTGTTCCAGCCCATACTTTGCTGTGTAATAATCTACAAGCGTATTACTCAGTGAAAGCTGTATAAACCAATAAAAGAAAAATAGTGCGACAGCTAACACAGATACCCAGCCAGCTATATTGGATTTTTGATTTTTAACCATTCTAAATAATAAATTTTTCAATGAAGATGAAAATAATAGCTTTATATAAAACAAAAAACACTAAATATACAAAGAACTAACCGGATTGAACACTTTAAAATTGCTATTTCTAAGGAAGGCAAGTAGACTGTGCGCTTGATGCAAATACTGTCTCTTATACACATCTCCGAGCCCACGAGACAGGCAGAAATCTC
>CAJXRW010000352.1 GCA_913060525.1 uncultured Gammaproteobacteria bacterium | reverse complement strand
GAGATTTCTGCCTGTCTCGTGGGCTCGGAGATGTGTATAAGAGACAGAAATTAAATATTAGTAATGGTGAAATTATATTGGAGCCGTTAGCAAAAAATACTGCACCTGCAATTGCTTTGGCAGCACTCCATATTTTTGAAAAAGATAAGGATGGTTTGATGTTGGTTCTAGCGGCAGATCATCATATCAAGCACACTGAACCGTTGGCTAAGGGTATTCAAGCAGGTCAAGAATTTGCCGAGTCAGGAAGTATTGTTACTTTTGGGATATGCCCAACACAACCACATACAGGTTATGGATATATTCATCAAGGACCAGAAATAAAAGAAGGGGTTTTTAGCGTTTTAGAGTTCGTTGAAAAGCCTTCAGAGGTCATAGCTAAAAAGTATCTCAGTTCTGGTAACTATCATTGGAATAGTGGCATGTTCATGATGTCTGCCAGAACCTATCTAAAAAACCTGGAAGATTTTGATCGTAATACCTATCAAGCCTGTAAAGCAGCTTATAGCAAAAAACGAAAAGATTTAGATTTTATTCGAGTGGATGAAGATTCATTTGCCAAAGCAACCGCTGAATCAGTTGATTATGCCGTGCTTGAAAAATCAAAAGATGTGGTGGTTGTGCCATTGAATCATTCAGGTTGGTCAGATGTGGGCTCTTGGGGTGCATTATTTGAGCTTGAAGAAAGAGACGCTCAGGATAATATTGTCCATGGTGATGTATTTTCTTATGATGTTCAGAATTGCTACTTAAGGTCACATGATCGCTTGTTAGCAGCAGTTGGTATACAAGATTTAATTGTAGTAGAAACCGCCGATGCTGTGTTGGTTTCTCATAAGGATAAAACGCAAGAAGTTAAGAAAATAGTCGAACAACTTGCTGAAAAAAACAGGAAAGAGCTAATTGAGCATAAACGGATTTATGCGCCATGGGGTTATCGTGAACTGTTGGTCGACGGTGATCGTTTTATTGTACAAAAACTTTATTTTGCTTGCGACAAGGAAAGTTCAATACAAATGCATTACCACAGGACAAAGCATTTGACAGTATTGTCTGGGACAGCTGAAATAATGTTGGATGATAAACTGGTGTTTTTACCAGAAAACAAATCGATTATGATTGATGCTGGCGTAAAACATCAAATTCGAAATAAAGGGAAACTTCCTCTAAGATTAATGGAAGTTCAGTCAGGCAGTTACTTAAAAGAAGATGACATCGTGAGGTTTGAAAAATGAGAGATAAAAAAAGAGCGCTAATTACAGGTATTACTGGTCAAGACGGGGCTTATTTAGCGGAACTTTTGTTAGAAAAAGGCTATGAGGTTCATGGTATTAGAAGACGGTCTTCATTGATTAATACGGCTCGTATTGACCATTTGTATCAGGAAAAAACAAAAAAAGATTTACCTTTTTATCTGCATAATGGAGATTTAACGGATTCAACTGGGTTAATTAGAATTGTTAAGCAAGTCCAACCAGATGAAATTTATAACCTTGCTGCCCAGTCACATGTGGCAGTCTCGTTTGATGAACCAGAATACACTGCCAATGCGGATGGGGTTGGTGCGCTGAGGCTGCTCGAGGCAATCCGTATTTTAGGTTTAGAGAAGAAGACTAAGTTTTATCAAGCTTCAACTTCAGAGTTATATGGTTTGGTTCAAGAGATTCCACAAAAAGAGACAACGCCATTTTATCCACGTTCGCCCTACGCAGTCGCTAAAATGTATGCATATTGGATCACGGTTAATTATCGTGAAGCTTATGGCATATATGCTTGTAATGGTATTTTGTTTAATCATGAATCCCCAAGACGTGGTGAAACATTTGTTACGCGCAAAATTACGCGCGCGTTAGCTAAAATTAAATCAGGGCTTCAGGATTGCTTATATCTAGGCAATATGGATGCCTTGCGTGACTGGGGTCATGCAAAAGATTACGTTGAAATGCAATGGATGATGTTGCAGCAAGAAACACCTGAGGACTTTGTGATTGCAACAGGTATTCAATATTCTGTACGTGACTTTGTTAAAGAAGCAGCAAAAGAATTAAGCCTTAATCTTCATTGGGAAGGTGAGGATGAAAATGAAGTAGCTAAAGATGATAATGGTAAAGTTATTGTTGCGGTTGACCCAAGGTTTTATCGTCCAGCAGAGGTTGAGACATTACTGGGTGATCCAACTAACGCACATAAAAAACTGGGTTGGAAGCCAAGAATTAAATTTGAACAGTTGGTCAAAGAAATGGCTGCATCTGATTTAAAAATGGCTCAAAAGAATAAACTATTACAAGATAATGGTTATGATATTTTGCATGAGAATGAATAATGAAATTAACTTCAAAAATATATGTAGCAGGTCATAGAGGATTAGTTGGTTCGGCACTTGTTCGCCAATTAGAATCAAAGGGTTATAAAAATTTAATTTTAAGAACCAGTAAAGAGTTGGATTTAACTGATACTCAAGCAGTTAAAGATTTTTTTCAAAAAGAAGAACCTAACTATGTTTTTTTGGCGGCAGCAAAGGTAGGCGGTATTCAGGCAAATAATACTTATCCAGCAGATTTTATTCGGGAAAATATTAATATTCAGCAAAATGTAATTCACCAGGCTTATGTTAATAATGTAAAACGACTTTTATTCTTGGGCAGTTCTTGTATTTATCCTAAAAATTGTCCTCAGCCAATTAAGGAGGAATATCTATTAACAGGTCTGCTTGAGCCAACTAATCGTCCTTATGCCATTGCTAAAATTTCGGGTATTGAAATGTGCTGGGCTTATAATCGGCAATACGGTACGCAATATTTAGCAGCCATGCCAACAAACCTATATCTGTCTCTTATACACATCTGACGCTGCCGACGATCTACTCTGTG
>CAJXRW010000351.1 GCA_913060525.1 uncultured Gammaproteobacteria bacterium | reverse complement strand
TTCATCATAATGGTCTATTTATTTTATATATTAAAATATGGCAACTAAATCTATCAATCTAGCTAAAGAACCGACGTGCATTAAGGTTGGTTTACCAGGTTCTAAGAGTTTGACTAACAGGGCGTTGATTATTGCAGCTATGGCTAGCGGAAAAACTGTACTGAAAAATGTATTGTTCAGTGATGATATTGATGCCTGTTTAGAGGCATTGTTGATGCTTGGTGTCAAGATTAATGTAAATAGAGGAGAAAGAATAGTTACATTGGTCGGAGCATCGGGTCATGGTTTTGTTTCTGATGTGACACTGAATGCGAGGGATGCAGGTACTGTCTCTCGTTTTTTATTACCTGCCTGCTCAGCTATGGAAGGTAAATATAAATTTATAGCTTCACAAAGGATGTGTCAAAGGCCAATGGATGCTCTCTTAGATGTTTTGGTTCGACAAGGTGTAGATATTGTTTATGAGAACCAGGTTGGTCACTTGCCTTTATTTGTTAGCTCATCAGGCTTGTCAGGAGGTAGGTATGTCATTCCAGGTGTTAAAAGTAGTCAATTCTTGTCAGGATTATTAATTGCTTCACCATATGCTAAATCACCAACTATGCTTATAAGCAATGTAGAGCATCAGCAACCGTATGTAATGATGACCATTAATGTCATGAGATCATTTGGAGTAAATGTTGAATGTGTTGGGAACGCTTATCATATTGATAACCATCAGGTATACAAAGGTTGTAATTATACTATTGAACCAGATATTTCAACGGCAACTTATTTCTGGGCATTAGCTGCCTTAACAGGCGGACAGGTAACTGTCAAAAACATTTCTTTTGACAGTTTGCAGGGTGATATCCAGTTTTTGGGTTTATTGGCAGAAATGAATTGTAGCGTTTCAGAAACAGATGAAGGGATATGTGTTACTGGGTCTGGTGTTTTAAAGGGCGTTAACGCTAATTTAAGAACCTTTTCTGATACATTTATGACGGTCGCTGTATTAGCATGCTTTGCTGATAGTAAAACGCATTTAACAGGGCTCTCACATACGCGACTCCAAGAGTCCGATAGGGTTGAATGTATGGCTAAAGGGCTAAGAGTATTGGGCGCAAAGATAGAAACCAGTGATGACTCAATCACCATTTTCCCTTCCAGAATGAATGCTGGGGTAGTGGATGGATGTAATGATCATCGGATTGCAATGTCGCTTGCTTTGGTTGGTGTAAAAGTTGACGGTGTTAAAGTGAAGGGTGCTGAATGTGTTAAAAAAACGTGTCCAGATTATTTTGAGCGGATGCAAAATATAATTAAATAATTTTTAGGCTGGAACTAGATGGTATCAGTAGTTGAGTTTAAGGGACTGAAGCTATATATTGAAGATCAGTTGATAAAATATAAGCAAAAAAATATTCTTATATTGTGTCCTAAAAAAGATAGAAGTTATTACAATAATCTAGTTGCATATAATAATATACTTTTTGTTTGTCTTGATCCATTAGATGCTTACGGGGTAATATTTTCACTTAGGAGTTGGCCCTTTAAAAATAAAATTTTTGATATTATTATTCTTCATAATCATATCGCGTTTATTGACGATTTGGCTGAGTCTTTACAAGAGGTGTATGCTAAATTAGCAGATGGTGGATTGTTTATTATGATTGAATGGCATGCTAATGGAGCTGTAAAGATAAAAGATAAGGCCTGCGATAATGTGATAGGTATTGGTAAATGTCTTTCTAAGCAAGGATTTACAAAAGAAGCACACCGTTTCTTTTGTAAAAATGGAGAGATTAGCTCATTTTTTTTAAAGCCAGTTTTCTTATTTACTAATAATCGTTTTGTATTAATTTATTCAAAACAAGTGATGCCACTTACTCCTCATTGGCATAAAGAATTACAAAAACAATTAAAACCATCTCCTGTCTACGCCTCTGTCCAGCAAATAAAAAATAAACAATAAGGCGTGATGCAATATGAAAAAGATTGAAATATATACTGATGGTGCTTGTAAAGGGAATCCTGGCGATGGTGGGTGGGGCGCTTTATTAATTTGTGGAGAGCATAAAAAAGAAATTTTTGGTGGAGAAAAGCAAACTACAAATAATCGTATGGAGATATTGGCGGCGATTAAAGCTCTCGAAGTTATTAAAAAACCCTATGAAATTCACATACATACTGATTCAAAATATGTCAAGAATGGTATTATGATTTGGATATCTGGGTGGGAAAAAAATAATTGGAAAACATCAAATAAGAAAGATGTTAAGAACAAAGACTTATGGCAGAGGCTGGATCAGTTATCAAGAAAATATCATGTTACTTGGCACTGGGTAAAGGGGCATTCTGGGCATAAATATAATGAGAAGGCAGATGAGTTAGCTAATAAGGGTGTTGATTGCATCAAATGACCGCTATTGTGTAGGCGTATGATTTTTTTTTAGAGATGGCTTAAACAGGTTCTTTCGGGGTTTGGAATAGGTTAGTATATAAGTTATACTCTGCCACCGAAATTATGGTGGATATAGATATGTATAAAATGTTCATTATTTTTTTATTGTCATTATTTGTGTCCATTTCTGTATGTGCCAAAAATAACGGCAACGGCAACTGTCAGGGAATATTTTGCGAAGGAAATAATGGGAATCATTATGGACAACAAAATCCCGATGACTATAGGGATGAGGATTATTTTGGAATAGGCAATCTACAGTTAAAAAATATAACCATTACGCCTTGGGATATTACAGATGCCAAGGTATACCCTGAGGACCAAGCCTATGAAATTAGTTCCTTCTGTGCCTATATTAACTCGGATGAGTTTTATGGTAAAAATAATGGTAGTTAACGTGAATTCGGGATAAGAAATTAAAAATATTCATTCAGGTGTTTGAGGTTA
>CAJXRW010000350.1 GCA_913060525.1 uncultured Gammaproteobacteria bacterium | reverse complement strand
AGATTTCTGCCTGTCTCGTGGGCTCGGAGATGTGTATAAGAGACAGGTTAAATATCTCGGTATTGAGACAATCTGGGTAAAGGCGCAATCTGATACACACCAGCGAATTCTTGCCCGAATCGGCGTCGATAGAGTGATTCGTCCAGAACGTGATATAGGTCTGCAGATCGCAGAAACTTTACATACGCCCTATGTCTCTGATTACACTAACCTGGGTTGTCGCCAGTATTTAGTCAGTTTTGTTATTAGACCCGAAATAAAGGAATTAACCTTAGCAAAACTCATTCACAATAAAGATAAAGGTTTTTCTATCGTTGGGCTGATGCGTGAAAAAGCCTTTATCGCCTTTGGGGATGGATCATTTGATGTCCAGGAAGGTGATCGTCTTCTAGCTATTGGCTCAAAAGAGGAGCTTAGGAAGCTAAGCGAGTTATTTTAATGTCTGCAAGAACACTGCTTTCACGAAAAAAACCGCATACGGTTTCGCTACCGCCGCCAGCCGTTTTGATGATTATGTATGGCGGTTGTATTTTTTCTGGTGCGCTACTCCTAATGCTACCAATAGCCTCATATGAGCCAACAGGTTGGTATGATGCTTTATTTACCGCTGTATCTGCTGTGACGGTAACTGGATTGGTGGTAGTTGATACGGGCAGCCATTACACAGTATTCGGACAGGTTATTATTGCTATTCTGATCCAATTAGGTGGATTGGGTTTGATGACTTTTGCTGTTTTGATACTTGCCACACTTGGCATGCGTATTCCTGTGCGCAAGCAACTCTTACTTCGAGAAGACCTGAATCAGACCGATTTGGGTAGTTTAATGCGACTTGTTTGGATTATTTTGAAAGTTGTTATTGTTCTGGAACTTGCTGGAGCAGCCTTACTTGCTTATCGTTTCATTCCTGAATTTGGTTGGGGTGAAGGAATATGGCAGTCTGTATTTCATTCTATTTCGGCATTGAATAATGCTGGTTTTGGTCTGTTTCCAGACAGTCTGTCACGCTGGGTTGGTGATCCTTTAGTGAATATCGTTATCCCAGGCTTATTTATCGTTGGTGGGCTTGGTTATTCAGTTTTGGCAGATATCAATGAAAAAAGACGCTGGAAAACATTAACATTACATTCTAAATTAATGCTTTCTGGCTCATTACTATTGATTATTTGGGGTATGATGGCATTTATGTTATTGGAATGGCGTAACCCAGAAACACTGGCAAGTCTTAATAGCAATGCTGCCCGTCTCTGGGCATCTTGGTTTCAATCTGTGACAACCAGAACGGCTGGTTTTAATACAGTCGATACAGGCGCACTTTATGATAGTACCGCTTTAATGACAATCCCATTAATGATGATTGGCGGTGGTAGTACTTCGACAGCGGGAGGAATAAAGGTCACAACCTTTATTCTCTTACTGTTATCTGTCATTGCATTTTTTAAGCGGCAGGATCATATATCCGTCTTTGGTCGCAGTCTTAGCACTGAGCAAATGCTTAAAGTATTGGCATTGATATCCATTAGTCTTTTGACGACGATAACGGGTCTATTTATCATTACCATTACTAACCATCAAACCTTTATTGACTTAGCATTTGAGGTTTGTTCTGCCTTTGGTACGGTAGGCTTGTCACGTGGTGTAACAGCAGATTTGGATGGCATGGGGCGCTTTGTTATCATCGTAATCATGTTTTTAGGCAGGGTAGGACCTTTAGCACTAGGATTCTTTTTGGCTACCAGAAGCACGCCAAGAGTACGATACCCAGCTGGGCAAGTGTTCTTGGGATAAATTTTAATATCACCTGCGTTTGTTTTTTTATTTACAACATGTTTAATTGAATTATGCGAGATAACCTATTTTCTTTTAAGTCACACCTCTTAAAGAACAGGCCTATTAAAGTTATCTTCTCCAGAAATCAGGCATAAATAAAACTAAGACTGTAAATACCTCCAATCTACCAATCAGCATAGCAGCATCTAGAAACCAGTGAGCACCTGCAGGTAAATCAGCATAATTGACACTGACCGCACCAATACCTGGACCCACATTCGAAATACAGGCAGCAACGGCAGAAAAAGATGAAATCATATTCACACCAAATGCCATTAATATAAGCCAAATGGCTAAAAAAACTAAAAAATACCCTGCTACAAATCCCCATACCGCATTCATAACCGATTCTGACATGACTTTATCACCATATTTAATGGGGAACACACCATTGGGATGCATAATGCGACGCATTTCTCTGGAAGCTTGTTTACGGATGAGAACGGTTCGAATCACCTTTATTCCACCAGAGGTTGACCCTGCGCAACCACCAATTAATCCTAATATCGTCAAAAGTGCTGGAATAAATAATGGCCATTGCGCATAGTCACTGGATAAGGTAAAACCTGTGTTGGTACCAAAAGAAATGACCTGGAAAAATCCAACAATCATCGCCTTAACATTATCAGAATAATAATTGGTTGCAATTAATGTCAAACTCACAATCAGGCTAAGCGTACCAATAAAATAGATATAGCTTTTAAACTCGGGATCATGCCAATAATTATAGATTTTCAACCTGACCAATGCCCTAAAATGGAGTGCGAAACTCGTTCCACTTAATATCATAAAAAACATACAAACAATATAAATTAAATAAGAATCAAAGTAAGCAATACTGGCATCATGTGGCGCAAATCCACCTGTACCAATGGTCGCATAAGCATAACACAAGCTGTCGAACCAACTCATGCCGCATAATTTATAGCTAATTAAACAAGCAATGGTTAAACCAATATAGATTAACCATAAGGCCTTGGCGGTTTCTGTAATGCGCGGCGTTAATTTATTTTCCTTCCAGGGACCATTTGCCTCAGCACCTGTCTCTTATACACATCTGACGCTG
>CAJXRW010000349.1 GCA_913060525.1 uncultured Gammaproteobacteria bacterium | reverse complement strand
GAGATTTCTGCCTGTCTCGTGGGCTCGGAGATGTGTATAAGAGACAGCCTATATAATCAGCTTGCTCTTGTGTTAATTGAGTTAAATTAATACCAATCTTCTTAAGATGTAGACTTGCTACTTTTTCATCAAGCTTTTTAGGGAGCATATAAACTTTATTCTCATAGTCTTGCGCATTTTGCCAAAGCTCTATTTGCGCAATAACCTGATTGGTAAATGAATTAGACATCACGAAACTTGGATGACCTGTTGCACAACCTAAATTAACCAACCGACCTTTGGCTAAAATAATAAGCTTTTTGCCATCTGGAAATTTCACATGGTCTACTTGGGGTTTAATTTCATCCCATTCGTATTTCTCTAGTGAAGCAATGTCAATTTCATTATCGAAGTGACCAATATTGCACACAATAGACTGGCCTTTCATTTGCGCCATATGATCATGGGTAATGACATTTTTATTACCCGTAGTGGTCACAAAAATATTACCGACCTTACATGCATCATCCATCGTTACTACTCGATACCCTTCCATGGCTGCTTGTAGCGCACAAATTGGATCAATCTCAGTCACCATAATCGTTGCACCCAAGCCTTTAAGAGCTTGAACACATCCTTTACCGACATCACCATAACCCAACACAACCGCAATTTTACCCGCTATCATGACATCTGTTGCACGCTTAATACCATCGACTAATGATTCACGGCAACCATATAGATTATCAAATTTAGATTTAGTAACTGAGTCATTTACATTGATGGCTGGACATTTTAATTTTCCAGTTTTAACCATTTCATATAAACGATGCACACCTGTCGTTGTTTCTTCGGTAATACCTTTAATTTCCTTCATTAATTCAGGATAATCATTATGTGCCATTAAGGTTAAATCCCCGCCATCATCCAGAATCATATTAGGCGTCCAACCATTTGGCCCTTTAATCGTTTGATGAATACACCATTCAGCTTCTTCTTCTGTTTCACCTTTCCATGCAAATACTGGAATGCCAGCCACTGCCATTGCCGCCGCTGCATGATCTTGTGTAGAAAAAATGTTGCAACTTGACCAACGGATTTCTGCACCCAATTCAATTAAAGTTTCCATTAATACCGCTGTTTGAATCGTCATATGCAAGCAACCCGCAATACGCGCACCTTTCAAAGGCTTGCTTTGTCCATACTCTTCACGCAACGCCATTAAACCTGGCATTTCCGTTTCTGCAATATTAATTTCTTTTCGACCCCAGGTAGCCAAAGAAATATCTGCGACTTTATAATCATTAGATTCCTGTTTAGATTTATGAAATGCCCTCGACTCTACCACGGAAGATACTACTGTCATATTTACTTACCCTTAAAATATAATATACAAATTAAACCATATTATTCATATTAACTCATGTGTAATCATAAACTTTCACATTTAAACCACTATCTATGAGCAACTTCAAGCAACTTACTTGTCAACTTGACAAGTAAAAGAAAAAAACATTACAATATATGTAGTTCTAATAACAAAGTTAAAGAAATGAAAACCATTCAAGTAGGTCAATTTAAAGCTGAATTTTCAGAAATTTTACATCAAGTTCAACAAAAAGGTGAAACATACGTGATCGAGTATGGTAAACAACATAAAAAAGTTGCCATGTTAGTGCCTTATATTCCAGAAAAGACGAAAAGAAAATTTGGCCAGCTAAAAGGACAAATCCACATTCCTGATAATTTTGATATAGAAGACCCAGATATTAATGAAATGTTTTATTCATAAGCTTTTTAACAAATGAACATTATAATTGATACCCACATATTCTTATGGCTGTTAAGCGATCCAAAAAAAATTGAAAGCAAGACCAGTCTATTAGAAAATACAGATAATAATATATATTTAAGTTCAATGAGCATTGCTGAAATTATGATAAAACATTCTATTGGCAAGCTTAACTTCAACTTTGATGCTTTATATCTAGCCAAACAAATGGGCGTTGAGATACTTAGCTTTAAAGGTACTGATGCAATATATTTAAGGGTATTACCATTACACCATAAAGACCCATTCGACAGAATGATTATTGCACAAGCTTTAGCTAATGATTATTTTATTATGACTGTTGATAATAAATTTAGCATTTATGATTGTAAGCTATTATAACTCGCTCGCTAATTCTTCAGCTTTATCTATATTTTCCCAGGTAAAATCTTTATCTTCGCGCCCAAAATGCCCATAGGCTGCTGTTTTTTGATAGATTGGACGAATCAAATTCAGCTGCTGAGTAATCGCATAAGGTCGCAAATCAAAATGTTTTAAAATTAACTTCGCAATATCCTGATCACTTATCTTACCTGTACCAAACGTATTTACCATGACTGATGTCGGTTCAGCTACGCCAATTGCGTAAGAAATTTGGACTTCACATTTATCAGCCAAACCTGCAGCAACCACATTCTTAGCCACATAGCGCCCCATATAAGCTGCTGAACGATCCACCTTGGATGGATCCTTGCCTGAAAAAGCACCACCGCCATGATGAGCGGCACCACCATAAGTATCTACAATAATTTTACGCCCAGTTAAACCGCAATCCCCTTGAGGCCCACCAATCACAAAACGACCAGTTGGGTTAATATGATATTTGACTTTGCCTTGCATTAATGCCTTAGGTAATGTCGGCTTGATAATTTCTTCAATCACCGCTTCATGAATCACTTTATTTTGAATGGCAGCTGAATGCTGAGTAGAAAGCACAATTGTATCCACTGCAACTGGCTTGCCATCTACATATCTTAACGTAATTTGCGCTTTCGCATCTGGACCAAGCCAACTTAGCTCACCGCTCTTGCGCAAATACGCCTGTCTTGCCATTAATTTATGCGCATAGTAAATGGCTGCAGGCATATAGGTATCCTGTCTCTTATACACATCTGACGCTGCCGACGATCTACTCTG
>CAJXRW010000348.1 GCA_913060525.1 uncultured Gammaproteobacteria bacterium | reverse complement strand
GAGTAGATCGTCGGCAGCGTCAGATGTGTATAAGAGACAGGGCCATGAACTTTTTTATTCGTTACATGTAATGCGTGCTATGCTTGATCAATCATCAAGTAGTGTTAGAGCCATCTTGGCAAAGTCGAATGTAAACATTAGTCAGTTACGTACGAATATTAATCGTGAAATTGACCAGTTACCTGTAGGTTATTTTCAAAATGAGGATATTCATCCATCGCCTGCTTTAATTAAAGTATTGAAATTAACAAACTCATTAGCAAATAAAAATAAAGATCAATATGTTTCATGTGAATTATTCGCCATTGCAGCTTTCGAAGATCCTTTGCTAAATATCTGCCTAACACAAGCAGGGGCTGTTAAAGCAAGGGTTGAAGAAGTGGTTAGCGAAGTCAGAGGTGATAGTACAGTTGATACACAGGACGACGAAGAAAGTTTAGAAGCTATTAATAAATATACGGTAGATTTAACCGAAAAAGCAGAACAAGGGAAGCTAGATCCCGTCATCGGGCGTGATGATGAAGTTAGGCGCACAATACAAGTTCTACAAAGAAGAACAAAAAATAACCCTGTTTTAATCGGTGAACCAGGTGTTGGGAAAACGGCTATTATTGAAGGTTTAGCTCAACGTATTGTCAATGGTGAAGTACCAGATGGAATGAAAAACAAGAAAATTTTATCTTTAGATATGGGTGCATTAATTGCTGGTGCAAAAATGAGAGGTGAGTTCGAAGAAAGACTTAAAGCTTTATTAAAAGATTTATCCAAACAAAATGACAATATCATTCTTTTTATTGATGAAATTCATACCATAGTGGGTGCAGGAAAAGCTGAAGGTTCTATGGATGCAGGTAATTTACTGAAACCTGCTTTAGCACGTGGTCAACTACGCTGTGTTGGCGCAACAACATTAGATGAGTATCGTGAGCACCTTGAAAAAGACCCTGCTCTTGAGAGAAGGTTCCAAAAAGTTTTGGTTGAGGAACCTACTGTTGAAGATGCAATTGCAATACTTAGAGGGCTAAAAGAACGTTTCGAAGTTCATCATGGTATTGATATTACTGACCCTGCCTTGGTTGCAGCAGTCACCTTGTCTCATCGATACGTTTCTGACAGAAAGCTACCAGACAAAGCCATAGACCTTATGGATGAGGCGGGTAGTCGAATGCGTATGGAGATAGATTCTAAGCCAGAAGAAATGGATAAAATAGACAGAAGACTCGTGCAGCTGAAAATGCAACTGGAAATATTAAATAAAGAAACCGATAAGGCCTCTGAAAAAAGATTAAATATTCTAAAAACTGAAATTACAGAATTGGAAAAAAGCTATGCTGACCTTGAAGAAATATGGAAAACAGAAAAATCACAAATTCAAGGTGTTCAACATGTAAAAGAAGAGTTAGAGCGAGTTAAGTTAGAAACTGAAACAGCAAAACGTGCAGGTGATTTAGCGAGAATGGCTGAATTACAATACGGTCGCGTTCCTCAGTTAGAGGCGCAATTAGCAGAGGCATTAAATGGTAGTTTAAATGAGACCGTATTATTACACCACGCCGTTACTGAAGAGCAGATAGCCCATGTGCTGTCTAAAGCTACGGGTATTCCTGTGACAAAAATGTTAGAGGGAGAAAAAGATAAACTCTTACAGCTAGAGCGTCATTTAGAAAAGAGGGTGGTTGGGCAAGCTGAGGCAGTGGTTGCAGTTGCAAATGCAATTCGTCGCTCGCGTTCGGGACTGTCTGATCCTAATAAACCCATTGGTTCATTTCTATTCTTAGGTCCAACAGGTGTTGGTAAAACTGAACTGACAAAAGCATTAACGCACTTTTTATTTGATAACGATCAAGCAATGGTTCGTATTGATATGTCTGAGTTTATGGAAAAACATTCAGTCTCCAGATTAATTGGTGCACCTCCTGGTTATGCGGGTTATGAGTCTGGTGGTTATTTAACAGAACACGTTCGTCGTCGTCCTTATTCAGTCATATTGTTTGATGAAGTTGAGAAAGCACATGCAGATGTTTTTAATATATTGCTTCAAGTGTTAGATGATGGTCGCTTAACTGATGGGCAAGGTAGAACAATTGATTTTAAAAATACAGTTGTGATTATGACTTCTAATTTAGGTTCTAATTATATTCAAGAAACAGATGAAATTGGTGCTGAGAAAGTAAAAGCAAAAATTATGGATAAAGTTTGTTCGCATTTTCGTCCTGAGTTTGTGAATAGGATTGACGAGAGTGTTATTTTTAATCCTTTAGCAGAAAGCATGATGTCAAGTATTGCTAAAATTCAATTAAAACGTTTAGAAACACGATTAAACGAAAAAGAATTTAAATTTGAAATAAGTGAAGAAGCCTTAGAGTACATATTAAAAGTGGGTTATGATCCAGTATTTGGCGCAAGACCACTGAAAAGAGCGATTCAGCAGTATATTGAAAACCCATTAGCCTCTGAAATTTTATCAGGTAAATTTCTCCCTGAAGATACTATCAGCATTACAATGGAAGATGATGCGTTAGATTTTAATAAGGTAGAGCAAGTAACTCAATGATTCTTTAGGTGACGAACCCTTCATTTTCTATCTGAGACATTTCATGCAAAAGAAGAAATGTCTCAGGTGTTTAATTCAACAAATAATAATCGTAATGAAAGTGTGTTGAAGTCTTATAAATTACCCACAGCAGAGGAGATAGGCATGACTGATTCACTTTGGTTTTTTACTGATGAAGATATGAATATTAATTTAGGAACTAAACCAAGTACATTAGCTTCTTTCATAATTTTAACCCGAACTGAAAGCGCTGTTCCATTTAAAGAACCAGTCACGCAATTTGATTTAGAATATATGGGGTATCAACATCCAAATGAACTGATGGCTGATCCGCATTATCATCCTAAAGCTGTCTCTTATACACATCTGACGCTGCCGACGATCTACTCTGTGTA
>CAJXRW010000347.1 GCA_913060525.1 uncultured Gammaproteobacteria bacterium | reverse complement strand
TGGGCTCGGAGATGTGTATAAGAGACAGGTTATGAACCAACACCAAGGAAGCTTAGTATGACACTTGCGATTCCACTTCCTGGAACTGAAACAGACAAATCGTAAAGCCACTGAAGCGATTTTCGGTTCTTTTCTTTATCGGTGGTTTTTAGAGACTCAATGGCTGAAACTAATTCTTTTTGTTGCTCAGGTGTTAACTCATGGAAATGCTTCGTAGCTTCAGACATAAATAAAGCCAAAGAGTCAGAATTGACCCTCACATGGAGGTTTACGATATCCCCGCCAATGTTATGCCCCTCGTTATCTGATATCTCGAGCTCTACATCGTGCGGCACATCAACTTTTATTAGATCACCACCAATATTTATGCCTTTGTTTCCCTTAATGATTATTGCCATAGATATTTCCTTGGTTCATAACAATTAATAGTAAACATAATCATACTGATAATACTATTAACCCTCAACTGATAGCACTATTATCACTTAAGTATCTTATAAAGATGTGATAGATTAAAATATTTATTTTGATTATATCTTTTCAATGTGATACTACATCGGTAAAGAAAAATGGCATAACAGAAAAAACTCCTTGATATCGTTAGTGATAAAATCCGCATTAAGCACTATAGCCGAAAAACGGAACAGTCTTATATTGGGTGGATAAAAAGATACATTTTATTCCATCATAAAAAAACACTCTGAAGACATGGGGAAAGATGAAATTGAAGCTTTTTTAACACACCTTGCGATAGACAAACAAGTATCACCCACCACGCAAAATCAGGCGTTTAATGCTTTGTTGTTTTTATATCAACAAGTACTTGGAATACCACTTGAAATCACGACTTGATTTTTAGACGAATATCACCCCAGACTAATTTACCCAGCTATCTCCAAAAATTTATATGCTTTTTTTGATACAAAACAATCAGAAACATTCCCGACCAAATTAGGCGATTCCTCTAAACTTAGCGCTTTCACTTCTGCATTTTGACTAAAGTCGAGTTTATCTAAATCCATCCAGATTACATTAGGGCTTTGTGTCGATTCAAAAAAATAACGCATATGTGTTAAATCCGCTATGGTACGCCAGCGAGTTACAGATATATTTGGTCGCTCAGGATCGACCACACCAAATGGTGTTGACACATTACGCATCACACTCATCAAATATGCTACAAGCTCTCGCACGTTCGAAGGTTGTGGCAAGCTTTTAAGGTAGCGGGCAGCACGTACAAAACGGTCAGGAGACTGTTCCGAACCTGGCAAATCTTTATCACCGCCAAAGAAACGATACTTTTTGAGGTTCTCTAACTGTTGATCAAAAGTCGGAGAATTAGTTAAAACTTGATATTGTGGTGAATGATACACAACAGCTTTCCCATCAATAAACTCAACAATCACCGAATCACCTGAAGCATCTGCTACGGCAAAATGTCCAGCAGCTTGGCGTTGAGTTGAACCCATAGCACCCGTCACAATAGGAAAGCCATTTTGATGCACCATCTCTACCACTTCGTGTACTGTTGCATAATTATCTAAAAGATACTGACCAGCAATAGAAAAAGCTAATGCTGGTTGCTTAGGATCACGTTGACCAAAGTTCGTTTCGGCTAACCATAAAGGATTAACGGTTAAACCTTTCTCATTGACCCCATCCACACACATCATATTATAAGCAGAAACACTAATGTTGCCGTATTTTGAAACCCATTTTAATGGATTATTCACGCCACCATTCCGTGATATTCCACGGGGGAAAAGCCATATATCTGTGTGCATATCCTCAAACCAATCCATATTGCGACCTACTGTTATCGCTAAACCATTGTCATTCCATAATACGCGTGTACACATAAATAATTTCACTCCACTTTTTAAAACTGGTTATTTATAAGCATAGCCAAACCAATGGATTATGACTCTCAATTGAAGCTCTATACGGCAGAATTCTATCCAGCCATTTAAATATTTCTCATTATATTTAATTTTATAACGACAATACCCAGATACGTTTTTTAGGAATATTGGTAACATTGACCTCATTATAAAAAATATTCTCAGTCGCAGTTAATGCCATTTCGTTAAATTCAGATGAAAAATGCAAACCATCAGGCTGTAATAATCTCGCATATACTTTTTGGGCTATCTCATTAGAAAGTTGATAAAAATTTTCTAATTGTTGAATGGTATTTTCTGATTCAGTCTGTATAGAGTTGAGTTGTTGATGATAAAGGTTCATAAACCGATTTAGCCTATCCTTATTTTCAGTTAACCAACTTTGTCGGCAATTACCAACTAACCCTTGATAAGCACCCATCTGTGTATACAGATTTGCCAGACGCTTAATGTTAGGCATCACTGAAAAAGGTGGATTCAATAATGTGGCATCTAATTCTTGGTTTGAAAGCTTTTCATAACGGATATTGGTTGCCCCTGCTTTTAGCCATTTAAGTTGCTGGTAATCATGCGTATTCAAGGCTTGTTTAAGATAAGTCCGTAATGCTCGGGCATAACCACTATCTGTATCAATGCCAATATTAACTTGATTCAATTCAAGGTCAATATTTCCACATAAATCAAGGATACCTCCGTGAATAGGCATAAACGCCCTAATATCTTTAAAACTTTCTTCAAAGTAAATTGATAAGGTATCGTCATACGACATGAAAACAATATCTGCTTTTTCATTGATTAAATCTTGATGCGCTTCATCTGCATTTTTAACATATTTTATCTCAATACCTGCAGCATAATGCTTTTGCAATGTCTCTAAAATAAAAGCCGAAATATCTTTAAACGTTGAAATTTTTAATGGTTGAGTCATTTTTAAATCCCCTGAAAGTGCTTGTTAATTGATTTGTGTTGATGGCTTGTTATGTGTCCAATATAAATGAATCAAGATAGGAATAATGACTGTCTCTTATACACATCTGACGCTGCCGACGATCTACTCTGTGTAGA
>CAJXRW010000346.1 GCA_913060525.1 uncultured Gammaproteobacteria bacterium | reverse complement strand
CGAGATTTCTGCCTGTCTCGTGGGCTCGGAGATGTGTATAAGAGACAGATTAAGTTTCTGACCAATTGATGAGCCATCATGATAATTGCCATCATCAAATATTGATAATATTTTTTTTGTCGTTGCGTTGAGGTCTTTCATTATGAAAATTATTATTTAACTGTTGTTAGTATAGCGCACAGATTAGATATGTATTAAAAATTTTATTATGCTTAATGGCTAGACTGGACTAACAACTAGATTGAGCTAACATAATTAAAAGCTATTTTTTACAATTTTAAGGGAATAAGTAGGCAAGGCATGCTAGAACAACTAACTCAACTAATTCAAAGTGCAAATATACCTCAAACTACTGCAGAGTTTGCCTCAATTATATTAATTTTGATTGTAATATTTTTGATTAGTTGGTGTGGGAATATTTTTTGTAAATGGACAATACAGGCCCTTTTGTCTAGGTTTGATCTTAAGTATCAAACGCCTTGGTTTATTTCATTAAGGCGTAATCATTCATTTCGTAAGTTATCACATATCGTTCCAGGTATTATTATTTATAAACTGATTCCTATTGCCTTATCGGGTATATACGGTTGGACGAATAACCTTGTTGGTTTTATACAAGACATCTCGTTGATATATATTGTATTAACTTTTGTATGGTTTCTGTTGTCAGTCTCTAATGCAACAGTTGATTGGTATAAGCGTATTTCTGATAGTTCATCAAAACCAATATTGGCATATATTCAAGCCGCTAAAATTATTGTTTGGGGTTTTGGTATTATATTGATTATCTCAATAGTGATTCAAAAGTCTCCGCTGGCATTATTAGCAGGGTTAGGTGCAGCATCGGCGGTATTGCTTTTGGTATTTAGAGATACGATTACGGGTTTTGTCGCTAATATCCAGGTCTCGATCTATGATATGGTACGAGTTGGTGACTGGGTCACTATGCCAAGTTATGGTGCGGATGGTACAGTTATAGAGATTTCAGTTAACACCACAAAAATCCAAAATTTTGATAAAACAATCGTGACTGTGCCTACCAGTTCTTTAATTACGAATGGTGTGCAAAATTGGCGGGGGATGCAGGAATCTGGTGGTCGTAGAATAAAACGCTCAATCAATGTTAATATAGATACAATCAAATTTTGTGATCCTGATTTACTTTCTCGATTAAAGAACTTGAATTATATGCAAGAATATATTGATGAAGCTCAAAGAAAAATAACAGAACATAACAAGAAACTTGGTGTTAATACAGATGTGGTTGCAAACGGACGCCAGCTTACCAATATAGGGTTATTTAGGGCGTATGTATCGAATTATTTAAAAAATCACCCTGATGTGAGTAAAGATATGACGTTTTTAATTAGGCAATTACAATCTACGCCAACAGGCTTGCCTTTAGAAGTTTATATCTTTACAAATAATACAAATTGGGTTATTTATGAAGGAATACAGGCTGATATATTTGATCACTTATTTGCAGCACTCCCTTTATTTGATTTAAAAACATTCCAGGTGTTTTCAAGTCAGTCATCTGTCATTCATTAAAAAATTAGCATATATCAATTCTGATATTATTATCCAAGATGAATGTAGTTAATGGCTTATTGTCTTTAGTGCTGGCTAGTATGATTTATGCATCCTCATCAATTTAGTTAATTATGAAATTCGAACCAAAATGGATTGCTTGGGAAGTTACTAGAGAATGTAATTTAACCTGTGTGCATTGTCGATCAAATGCGTGTTTAGGCGCATATAAACATTTGGACTTTTCTACTGAACAAGGTTTCAGAGTCATTGACAGTATCGCTGATTATGCAAAACCTGTGTTGGTGCTCTCGGGTGGCGAGCCTTTGTTAAGAAGGGATGTATTTGAGCTTGCACGATATGGCCATCAAAAAGGTCTAAGAATGGCGTTAGCTTCAAATGGTACATATATCACTGAAGAGATATGTCAGAGGATTATTGACGCAAATATTAAAATTGTATCGCTTAGTATTGATGGTGCAGATGCTGAAACTCATGATCAGTTCAGACAACAAAGTGGTGCATTTGACTCAACAGTTGAAGCCGCAAGATTGCTCAAAGAGTTTCATATTCCTTTTATTATCAACTCTTCATTTACCAAAGATAATGTCCATCATATTCCAGAAGCCTATAGATTGGCTAAAAAACTTGGAGCAATGGCTTGGTATATGTTTATGGTTGTGCCAACTGGGAGAGGTGAAAATATTATAAATGATCTTTTAGATACCGAAGCTTATAACGGCATGCTTGAGTGGCATTATGATATGGAATCAGCTGAAGATGAAATGTTAGTTAGGCCAACCTGTGCGCCTCATTATTATCGTATTCGTTTTGAGAAAAATAAGGCGATTGGCGCTAAAGTAAAATCTCGATCACTTTCATTTTCAACTGGCGGTGGAAAAGGTTGTATTGCGGGTCAGTCTATTATGACTATAGATGTAGAGGGTAATGTTCAGCCGTGTAGTTATTTACCCTTAAAGGCAGGTAATTTATTTCAGCAGTCTCTAAAGGAAATTTGGGAGGAGTCTGAGCTTTTTAATAATTTACGTGACTATAAAGCCTATGAAGGAAAATGCGGTAAATGTGAGTTTATTAAGGTATGTGGAGGCTGTCGAGCTAGGGCGTATTATATGAATGGACATTATATGGCAGAAGAACCACTCTGTGAGCATAAAAGTACTTTATACGTATAATCTAGATAGTTAACATCTGAAATTAATGAAATTTGCATAAACCATTATCCTCAACTATCCTCAAAAAAGAGTAATTATTACGATAACTATAACTTGAGGAGTGATAATATGAAGAAAAAAATATTAGTTATGGCACTTTTTTCCTGTTGCAGTAACTTTGTAATAGCTGAATCAGTTGAGCCAAAGGATCCATCAAAAGCTAGGGCAATGACCTGTCTCTTATACACATCTGACGCTGCCGACGATCT
>CAJXRW010000345.1 GCA_913060525.1 uncultured Gammaproteobacteria bacterium | reverse complement strand
TACACAGAGTAGATCGTCGGCAGCGTCAGATGTGTATAAGAGACAGCTATTATCTGGGAAGGTGATGATACTAATAAAAGTCAGAAAATTACGTATCAGGAGCTTTACGAAAAAGTCTGTAAATTTGCTAACGTGCTAAAACATATTGGTGCAAAAAAAGGAGACAGAATTTGTATCTACATGCCAATGATTGTTGAAGCAACCGTTGCTATGCTTGCCTGCGCGCGGATTGGCGCAGTCCATTCTGTTGTTTTTGCTGGGTTTTCTCCAGATTCAATTAAAAGCCGTATACAAGATGCCGAATGCAATATTGTCATTACCACTGATGGTAGCGTACGTGGAGGTAAACTGGTTCCTCTAAAAGCCAATATTGACGAAGCAGTTCAAGATTGCCCAAGCGTTAAAAAAGTATTGGTAGTTAAAAACACCAATAATGATATTGATATGCATCCTGAAATTGATGTCAATTATAGTGATATTGTCAATCAGGTTTCTGCTGACTGTCCACCAGAAGAAATGAGTGCTGAAGACCCGCTATTTATTCTTTACACATCTGGTTCAACTGGCAAACCTAAAGGCGTATTACATACAACTGGTGGTTATTTGCTTTATGCTTCCTTAACCCATGAAAAAATATTTGACTTAAAAGATAATGACATCTATTGGTGTACAGCTGATGTAGGCTGGATCACTGGACATTCATATATTGTTTACGGGCCTTTAGCTAACGGAGCAACCACATTAATGTTTGAAGGGATACCCACCTACCCTTCTCCTTCACGCTTTTTTGACGTGATTGATAAATACAAAGTAACCATTTTTTACACTGCTCCTACTGCAATTCGCGCACTTATGGCAAAAGGTGATGACATTTTAAATACCTCTAAGCGCGATAGCTTAAGAATTCTGGGTACGGTTGGTGAACCAATTAATACAGAAGCCTGGGAGTGGTACCATGAAAAAGTTGGTAACGGGAAATGCCCAATTGTTGACACTTGGTGGCAAACAGAAACAGGTGGTGTACTGATTACGCCCCACTATGATAAACCTCAAAAACCAGGGTCAGCCATGCAACCTTTTTTAGGCATTGAACCTGCGATATTAGATGTCACTACAGCTAAAGAAATCACCAGAGGAATGCAACATGGTGAATATGGAACTTTAGTCATTAAACAACCATGGCCTGGCATGATGCGTACTGTTTATGGTGATCACGACCGTTTTTATGAGACTTATTTAAAACCTTATAAAGGATATTACTTTCCTGCGGATGGCGCGATGCGTGACGAAGATGGACACTATTGGATTACGGGTCGCCTGGATGATGTCATTAATATTTCTGGTCATAGAATTGGTACGGCTGAAATTGAAGATACCATTAATGCGCATAGCAAAATTGTTGAGAGTGCTGTTATTGGTATTCCAGACAAAATAAAGGGTGAAACTATTTATGCTTACGTCACGCCAAGCAAAGGGATTGAAACTTCAGATGAACTTAAAAAAGAGGTAATTACTTTTGTAAGAAAACACTATGGTCCAATCGCAACAATTGATGCCATCCAATGGACAAACGATCTACCAAAAACACGTTCGGGTAAAATTATGCGTCGCATTTTGCGTAAGATTGCACATTTTGAAGAATCTGGCATTGGTGATACTTCAACCCTTGCAGACCCCAATTGTATTGATAAACTCATTACTGATCGGATTGATTGGCGCTAAGCATCTGCATAATCGTTTTTGATTCTGGGATGCCAAACTCCCCTGGATAATTGACATCAACTAGATATAACCCCTCGGCTGGCGCAGTTTTTCCAGCTAAATTTCTATCTTTATTTTCAATTAAAAATCGAATGTAATCGGATTGTTTGTTTCCGTAACCAATCTCTAATAAAGAACCCACAATATTTCTGACCATATGGTGCAAAAATGCATTGCCTGTAATCTCAAAAAAAAGATACATCCCTTTTTGAATAAAGTGCGCTTTTGAGATATGCCGCATAGATGAATTTGATTGACATTGTGACGACCTAAAACAATTAAAATCCTGCTCACCCAATAAAAATTGTGCCGCATGATTCATGGATTCAACATTTAACTCGTGATAATCCCAAGTTATCAAATCTTGCATAATCGCTGAATTAAATGGCTGATTATATATGACATATTGATACGATCTATCAATTGCTGAAAATCGCGCATGAAATGTTTCTGGTACTTCTTTTATCCAATTGATCTTTATGTCTTTGGGTAAGTTTGCATTGATACCTCTAAGCCAGGAATGTTCTTTCCGTTCCGCTAAAGTTTCAAAATGCGCAACCTGACCCGTCGCATGCACCCCTGTATCCGTTCTGCCAGCGCAATAAATTTCTGTATTGATATTGGCAACAATTGATATCGCTTTTTCAATTTCTTCTTGTATTGAGCGGCTATGGCTTTGCCTTTGAAAGCCTGCATAATTTTTACCTAGATATTCGATTCCAATTGCGTAACGCATTTACTTTAAACCTATTTGTTTATTTTTTATCTTGATTATTTTTCATCACTTCTGCCAATGTTTGACTACCCATTTCTTCCAAGGCTTGAATGATTTGTTGGCGCCCTAGCTCGCTTCGATTCTGACTTAATTTATATTTACACTGAATCTCGTTTATCTCTACTTCCAGACCAATAATTGCATTAAGCAGTTCATCGTGATAATTCGGCTGCCAGTTACTTTTAGCTAAGTTTTCATATTTATCAGTTAACTTCTCGACAACCTCTTTCAGCCAATGTTTATCCTGAATTATGCTACATCTTCCATACACATGAACAGCTTGATAATTCCACGTTGCAATGCCTGGCTCGTCATGCCAACTTGGAGAAATATAGCCATGTGGACCTAAAAATGTAATCAACACATCCTGATCAACGATATCTTTGTACCTGTCTCTTATACACATCTCCGAGCCCACGAGACAGGCAGAAATCT
>CAJXRW010000344.1 GCA_913060525.1 uncultured Gammaproteobacteria bacterium | reverse complement strand
GAGATTTCTGCCTGTCTCGTGGGCTCGGAGATGTGTATAAGAGACAGTTCCAGATTATGCGCTTGCATAACATCATTGAAATTGTGTTTATTAATGCTAACCTGTTTGCGCTCTTCAATCAGCGTATCATCTTCTCTGAGTGTATAATCCCCAACCATTAATAGCTTTAGTGGTAATTCTTTTTCTTCGGTCATGTTGCCATGTGGCTTGTACTTAATATTAATTCGTTCTTTTGGTGCAACGGTGCCTTCATTTTTTGCCATAACAAGTTACCTTTTTCTGTCATTCAAATCACGTTAATCGTTGAAAATAAAATAAAGTTTCAAGATTATAACATAGCTTTCTTAGTATATTTTAGTTAAAAAATTATTCAAAATCCTATAAATAACGGTGATTTGATATAAAAACTTAAAATTTAGCCATAATCTTGGATTTTGTAATACAATATCGTTAGCTAAATACAGTTGTTTTTAGAATATCCTGGGTTTTTGCTAGTTTTCTGTGTCGATATCCAAGGCGCTATCATGATTAAATTTTTCTGGGCAATATTTGCTAATCGTCAAAAATACTTGTTGTTGACGTGATACTTGTTCATCCGTTTTATCCTCATCAATTGTATTGTAACAATCCCATAACTGTAGACATATTTGAGAGGCTAGATTAGGAATAAGTTCAAAAGTAAGTGTTTTAGACGTTAATTTCTTATAGGTCTGTTCAAGGATATTTAATGCTAATTGATCCTGACCGTCTGCCTTCAGGTTCAACGCCAAGTTTAGTTTTAGACTCAGTTTCTCTTTAAGAGAAGGTGAGGAACGGTATCTCTCTGCAAGTTGTTCAGTGGGTGAGCGCCCACTTGTATCATTTTGAATAATGTCATCAAGTAATTGGCTAGATTGAACGGAGTTTACACTTAACACTTCATTTATAAGCCATTTTGATACATGGGGGCTGGCACATTTTGGACCTTCTGGATATTGGTGTTCAAGCAGCTCAATATAATTCCTCAATAAATTCATTAACCTGTTTTTTATCGTAGAAACTATTTTATTGGCGTGTGGTGCGTCTACTAATTTGTAGATGCATTGTAATTGGTAATATTGAATATCAAAGTGAAAGGGTGCTTTAAAAAATAAACGTTCAAAAGCGCTTAATGCCGTTTCAAACTCTCCTGTTTGATAGAGTTTTAATGCAGAGTGGTATTCAGAAACAGGGTAAGTTGTTTCTTCAATACGATGAGCTGGTTCCGTGAATTCTAAAATTGATTGTCCCCATAATAATGCTCTATGAAGATCAAATATTTCTGGTTTTAACGCATCTATATTGAATGGTAAGTGTGTTTTTTGTAGCTGATTTAGAAATAGTGGATAAACCTGTTCTGAGGCAAATGATTCGGTAGGCTCGGATGTTACCTCTATTTCATCCTGAGTATCAAAGCCATCCATATCTGGTAGGTCAAAAAGCCCCTCTATTTCTATGCTATCAATATTTTGCTCGGCTGTTTCTTCTGGTTCTTCGACTTTTAACGTATTTTTTTGTTCGGCTTCCTTTTTTTTAGCTTCTTCATTCGCCTTTTGTATTTTTTCTTTCGCTTCAAGTTCTGCTTTTTTGTCTTCTACATGCTGCTGGTATTGTTTAAAGGTATTGAAAAAACTAATGGCTTGATCTTCGCAGTATTCAAGCATCCATTCCTTGATTTTTTGAGCATTAGCTACAATTGAGTTTATGTGCTCCTGCGGAACTTTTGCCATATCAGCTTGCTCAATTTGTTCAAGAAGTTGTTTACGTAACCACTCAAAACTAGCAACACGTGCCCGTTTTTTTTTCTTGTTTGGATAGATGTCATCACCTAATTGTTCTAGAGATATCGCTAATATTTCTAAACCTGCTGATAGACCTTTTTCTTTTTCAAGCTGATAAAGGGTAAAAATTAAATAACAGATTGGTTTAATATGTTTTGCTTCTTCCGATAATACTATTTCCGACTTTGCAATGATCGCTTTGTAATCTGGTTTTTCGCCAGATATGGACTGTAATTTTGCGATTTCATCCGTAATATCTAAAAAGTTTTCAGTATATTGTGCGTCTGCTAAATCTAAAGGTGACTTTACTTCTTGAGTACAAGTTTCAACAACTTGTTTTAGGTCGATCATGTTATACCTGCTCTATGTTAAACCTTTATAAAAATAGCAACTTTAATAATGGATTTAAAGCATCCTAAATCAGATCGCTACCTTTCAGTTAGTCATCTGGATTACAGTTAAATGAGTGTAAGCTGTATAATGCAGGAAAATAACCATTTCCATTTACCTGGATATTGAATACGGCTTTACGGTTATCATGCTTAAAGGCAATTTGGAACTGGCTATCATCTTTTGACGAAATCAGGTCACTGGTTTGTAGGAGTTTAATGAAACCCCACAAGCCATAATAACTATTTGTATAATGATCACCATTCACATACGTATACGTTACCGTCACGTTGTTATTTTTTTCTGGCCAATTCACCTTTGTTGCGTATATTGGCCCATTATTATAAAGGATATTATTATCATTATAATGAATGTTTATTTGTGATAAGTTTTGGCTTAGGTATTGAGGTGTCAGTGTTACAGATAACGAGGGTAAGTTATCCTCACCATTAAAGAATAACCCATTAATTTCATACGCGGTAATTAAGGTATCAGCAAGCTTTTCTGGTAACTCAAATGTGACGCCAAATTTGCTGATAAACTCAGCTTGGCCTGTTTTTTTATCTTCATATACAAATGGTAAAGCATAGTTTTGAATAAAACGCATAACCAGTTTATCATTGCCAAAAAAAGCAGCGAAACGTTTATTATTAATATCATTGCTACTGTTTTCGACAAATGGCGCAACATCAGAAAAATTTAATTGACAAGTTGGTTGAATTTGCTGTTTCCATACTGTCTCTTATACACATCTGACGCTGCCGACGATCTACTCTGTGTAGAT
>CAJXRW010000343.1 GCA_913060525.1 uncultured Gammaproteobacteria bacterium | reverse complement strand
TCTACACAGAGTAGATCGTCGGCAGCGTCAGATGTGTATAAGAGACAGATCATGAGTAATAAACAATATAGTCCCTACAAAAGAAGGCAAGAAAGACTCTAACCATTTAATTGATTCTATATCCAAATGGTTCGTCGGCTCGTCCAATAAAAGAATATCAGGTTTTGAAACTAAAGCCTGGGCTAATAAGACCCTTCTTTTTAAGCCACCTGAAAGTGATGAAAATTTTATTGTACCATCTAGCAGTAATTTAGAAATCACTTCTTGAGCGCGCTGCTGAACATCCCAAGCATTTAAGACATCAATTTCATTCTGAATTTTGGTCAAGATATTCAAGTTTTTTTCAGATGGATCTTCATTCACGATATTCAATTGATCTTCATAGCGTTTAATCAGCTTTCCTGCATCACCCAAGCCATCCAAAACCACATCAATAACAGAACCAACATTTCCTATTGGTACCTCTTGCGCTAATGTTGCTATCCGAATGCCACTCTCTATAATGAGCTCCCCGCCATCATGATGAATTTGATTGGCAATTATTTTTAAAAGCGATGATTTACCGGCACCATTGCGACCGATAATACAAATACGCTGTCCTTTTTCGATGGTTGCATCAATCCCATCTAATAGAATATGCGTTCCGTAGCTTAAAGATATATTGCGTAATGTGATAATGGGCATGATCAGTTCAAGATAGATGAATATGGCGCTAGTATATCAAAAATATATATGTGGCGTGCTTAAAATCTATTTGAATTTAGCCAATGGTGGCAAAATATGTGCCTCCCCATCAATCACAATATCACCGTCTTGATTTACACAGCTTGTTCTAATTTTAATGCGGTTTTTAGGTAATTTTTCGAGTATTTCAACTTTGGCTGTAATCGTATCACCAATATAAACAGGTGCTAAAAACCGTAGAGACTGATCTATATAAATGGTTCCAGGTCCTGGAAACTTCATACCCAATACCCCAGAAATAAGCGAGGTTGCGACCATTCCATGCGCAATTCGTTTTTTAAACCTAGTTTTCTTTGCATATTCCTGGTCAAAATGTGCGGGATTAAAATCGCCAGAAATCGCACCAAATAACGTAATATCAGTTTCTGAAATGGTTTTCGAAAAGGTATCAAATTGACCTACAGACAGTTCTTCATAAGTTTTACCAATCATTATTCTTTGTCCTTATGCGCTGTTCTGCTATTTGCTGCAACAAGCTTGGGTATTTTACTTTCGGTTTGATATGATTCTAAATCATAAGCAAGGCTTTTCAATATGCAACCTAAAAAGAATGTCTATATCCTAGCTGCTGAGCAAATCATAGATGGTCGTGGTGACTTTAATCGTAGCAATGAAATAATTGGCAAAGCGCAATCAATAGGATTAAAATTTCAAACCTATACCATAGATCCGCTGAAGGCAGGCTGGAATACTCCGTTAGAAAATAATCATTTTAGAAGCGGTAATTCACCATTTGAGGCAATTAAAAAAGCCAGTTCAGATATTAAAAGCAACCTAGCTGATATTGCAGTTATTTCTGGCAGAGATTATCTAAAAAGTGAATATTCACGTGATGAACGTCTTTCTATGATGGAAATCTATGAAGATAAGACACTCATTGAACTCTATACTCAACTTGCTTGCCAATGGTGCAAACAACATAAGATTACTCAATTACAATTTAAACATTTAGCAAAATTGCTTTGGAAAAATTATCGTAGCACCTATGAGCAAAGACATCAGATTGACCTTCCTAAAACACCAAAAAAATGGCTCGCACCTATTACTTCTTTATTCCGTGGTGTCGACTGTGCCAATCCATCCATGGATTATGAAGGCAAGCTTATCTTAATCGAAAAAAATACTTTAAGGAAACTCAATACAGACATAAAACCTATTGGCTATATAGAATCTATTGCTACTGAGAATATAGAATTTAAGAACCTGGAAACAATCCCAGAAATTGCCAAATTCGAACATTTAAAACAGGTGATACAAGACTGCGAAACTCAATCAAAAATTCATATCAAAGATCTATTCCTAAGGAATCAATTAATTTTGGAAGTATACACTTGCTTCCCGATTATCCCACTTGCTTTTATCACCAGTGCTGGCATTGCAACGAATTATCAGGAGCTAGAAAAAGTACTAAAAATACATCCTGTTACCCTAACAGGTGGCATGAATCTAGCCAAAGCTCCTTGGAATAACCCAGCTCTCAGAGCCATCATTGATGCAGTAACCTTGCTAAAAACCAACACAGAGAAACGTATTGGTATTCATGGAAACGGTGGTTTAGGTGAAAAACAAGGTTTAATTATTTTAAAAGGATCAAGTAAATGATAAGCACCATCATTTGTATTATTTTTTATACCATTGCCAATGCTGTAGCTGGCTATCGTAATGCTAAACGCAGTCACTGGTTAGTGACTAATTATCTGTTAACACTCATACTTTTCTTAACTGAACTGATGAACTTACCTATTTTCATTATTGTTATGATTTTGCTCACAGGCATCTCTTTCATACTCACTCAAGAAAATCTACGTAAAAAATATATTACCCTACCCATCATGGCTTGGTTTAAAAAAAAACTACCGAAGTTATCGCAGACAGAAGCCGAAGCATTAGAATCTGGTGATTGCTGGATGGAACAATCTCTGTTTCAAGGAAAACCAGATTGGAAATGGCTACAAAACCTGGAAATCAGCAAGCCAAATGAGGATGAACAATCCTTTATCGATAACGAAACAACAGAGTTATGCAAGAGGCTAGACGACTGGAAAATCATTAATGAAGATCACGACCTGTCGCCCGAAGCTTGGGCCTATTTAAAGGAAAATGGATTTTGTGGCTTAACGATCAAAAAAAAATATGGTGGTAAAGAATTTTCTGCGGCTGCTGTTTCTGCCATTGTCCAAAAAGTTGCAAGTAAAAGCTTTACCGCTGGTGTCACCACCATGGTTCCCAACTCACT
>CAJXRW010000342.1 GCA_913060525.1 uncultured Gammaproteobacteria bacterium | reverse complement strand
TGCCTGTCTCGTGGGCTCGGAGATGTGTATAAGAGACAGAGCCTGAGCTGAACCGCCTCTAATTCGAATGCTATGACCTGCTTTAACGTGTCCATAAGAGGCTGCACCAATGGCAACGGCATTGTCATAATTGGCGCCTGGTAGTTCTCTAGCATGTTCTATATGAATGTTTGTTAGCCAGTTATTTAAAATATCTAAAACTCGATCACGAAGTATCTTTGACTTAAATACACCACCATTAAATAACACAGCAGATGGCGCAGCGAACTCACCATTCTTAGGGTGATCTGGATGTTCTTTTTCCAAAGTATCTTTATGCTGATGCAAGAATTCTGCAATGTGTTTTGTAATGCCTGCATCTTGTGCGTAGTTTAAACCTTTTCGAGTGATACCACTGCGAGTACGGTTACTGGGGCGTACCCTGTGTTCAACTTCTGGAAAAAATCCATCTAACACTGCTTGCTGAACATCTTCTCGCGTCATTTTTTCTTTTACAGATTTTCCAATTAGGCGAGACGTTCTTCCTGGAATAACAACGGAAATATGATCCAGACTGTTATTGGCGAGCAGTTTTTCTTTCGCTTGTCTTGCGCTGTGTGTTAGTGCTTGGATTTGCCAAGGTTCAAGTTGTTGACCTGTTTGAGCAAATCTCGCATTAATAATATGTGCTAACATTAAGTCCATGTTATCACCACCGACTAGAATGTGATGACCAACAGCAATACGTTTTATTTCGAGGTTTCCATCATTTTCAGTGATTAGAATTAATGAAAAATCGGTAGTTCCGCCACCAACATCAATCACGAGGATGACATCTCCGACGTTAACATATTCTTTCCAGTCATCACCCATTTGATGTAACCAGCTATAAAAGGCAGATTGAGGTTCTTCAAGGAGTGTTAAGTTATCATAGTCACATAATCTTGCTGCTTCTGCAGTTAATTCTCTTGATGAAGGGTCAAAACTGGCTGGAATGGTTAGGGTGATTTGTTGATGTGAAAGAGGGTTCTCAGGGAAAGTATAATCCCAAGCATTTTTGATGTGTTCAAGATAATAAATCGTTGCCTGTAATGGTGAAAAAGGTTCAATATCCTCCGCATGATTTTGAGGGAGAATGCCAGAGCGCTTATCAATATTTTCCTGGCATAACCAGCTTTTTGCGCTAGCAACAACACGGTCGGGTGCGCTTGCGCCTTTCTCCCGTGCAAATTCACCAACCGTAATCAGCTCATCTTGTTCCCAGGGTAACGCCACATCTTCTAATGACATTTCATTTTGATGAGGTAAATAAATAAAAGAGGGCAATAGCTTATTGTGTTCGATTTTTCCTGGTGCTGAAAGCTGTGGAATCATGAATGTCTGGATGTTAGGTTTTTCATCCTTGGTAAGTTCTATATCGCTATATGAAACCGCGCAGTGTGTTGTACCTAAGTCTATACCGATAACATATTTTGGTGTGGTGTAATCACTCATTTTACGTCAACCTCAGCAGGGCAGATTATATTACTATTTTCTTTGTTTAATATCTCTGGTAGATTTATGCCAGTGACTTCCCAGCCACGATGAATTAGGATTCCTTTAAATGGGAGTTGGGCATTCAAGTTGCCCGTTAATTTAAGTTTAGCTGGATTAACTTGCTCAGAAATAGTGATTTCAGTTTCTTCTTTTTCTTTCTGAATAGGCGTAACGGTTATATGTTCTTTCAGTACTTTTTGACACCCTTCGTGTACGATACGAACTCCTGCGCCAACCTCTTCATCAGAATAACTATCAATATCTTCAAAGATAAAATCAATTAGCCTGCCATGTTTTTGTAGTAAAGAAATCAAGCTGACTGCTGAGTCAGTATTTTGATTTTTTGATGTGACTTTTTGAGTATGAGTTTGGTTTTTTTCTTCAATTTTTTGGGGCTGTGGTTTTGTAGATACTTTCCCAGTAAAAAATGCCTTGAGGCGCTGTGAGAATGATAGATTAACTTCCATATCTTAATTTCCCTATCGTTTATTCTTAAACGATTACTATATCGGAATTTAAGGCGTATTTGGATAAGGGAAGGGTGATTTTACCATTTAGTTTGTTTTTTTAATTATAATAGTCGTTATCATATTGCGTGTTTGGCTGAACCTGGAAATCTTGCTGCTTAATAATTCTGTAAGAACCTGCAAGAATAAAGTCATCTGTAATGGCGTTAATTGTACCAATATCCAGTGGTTTATTGATCTGGGCAAGAATGAAGTTACCTTGTCGGTCTTGTAATACTACGCCGTAATTTTCAACTGCGTAGATTGTATAGTCTTTGGCAGTTTCATATTTTTTACCATTTGTGATTTCAGCATATAATGAAATAGTTGTGGTAATTTCATCAGCGTCATCTTTAAGCACTTTAATAACATTGCCTAAGTCTTCAGATTGTTTTTTTAGATTTGTTTGGAATTCCTCACTGAATTTTTTGGCATTTGTCTGGGATTTTGCGATCAATTCAGCTACTTTTTGCTGGTCTGCCTTAAATGCTTCAACTACCTTAGAAAGCTCAGTTTGGTTCTCAACCACATTGGTGGAAATATTTTTTAATATACCATTCGTATTTTTCGCATAGGTGACAAGTTCTGCTTGGAATTGTTGGATGCTATCAATGAGAGATTCTGCTTTTCTGGTGCTTTTGCTTACGCCAGATTGGTCACTAACAATGCTCATCAAAAATATTAAACAGATAAACAATAATAGTACGATAACACTTAGAAAAATGTTTGTTTGAGTAAATTTGATTCTACTAAAAACATCCTTGATTTTTTTCATTTTAAACTACCTTTATACATTTGTGCAGAATTATCCTTATTCTATATATGCTAAGCATAGACATAATTTTATGAAATTTAATGTAAAGAATAAAAAACAGTTAAAAATATCCCATAAGCTTTAAATTTTTTGCATGAATTCTATATACTGTTTCTACATGTAAATCTGGGCTGTAAATTTATTGCTCAGTTTGCAGTTGTGTTGTA
>CAJXRW010000341.1 GCA_913060525.1 uncultured Gammaproteobacteria bacterium | reverse complement strand
CGAGATTTCTGCCTGTCTCGTGGGCTCGGAGATGTGTATAAGAGACAGTCCTTTACCCCATTGGTTGTTCGGTGTGATCCACATGCCTGGGCGTTCATGGTAATGCGCTTCTGTGTCTTGGTAGCTCACGAAACTTTGGTCGCGCTGTAATAAGCCAAATCCTTTTGGTTGTTCATCTTGAAGAGAGGTAACGCGCAATCCCTTGGGGTTATTCAAGGTACGCCAAATCCATTCACCACGAGAAGTGTGCATTGATAATCCATCTGAGTCATGCACCTCAGGTCTGAAATCATCGAAGTTTCGGGTATCATTTTCACCACTTAAATACATGCTGGTCAACGGTGCAACACCGAGTTTCTTCACATCTTCGCGCGCAAAAATAGTGCTTTGCACATGCATCACTGTATTTAACCCAGGTTCAAGCTCAAAGCGATAAGCGCCCGTAACAGACTGGCTATCAAGTAAGGCAAAAAAGACCAGTTTGGTATCTTCTGCTTTTGGCTCTAACATCCAAAATTTGGTAAATGCTGGAAACTCTTCCCCACTCGCTTCAGCGGTATCAATGGCTAATCCGCGAGCAGAAATACCAAATATTTGACCCGGGCCAATTAAGCGAAAATAAGACGCGCCCAAGAACACCGCGACTTCATCTTTATAGTGGTTGGTTTTTAAAGGGTAATGCACTCTAAAGCCCGCAAAACCTGCATCTTTTGGCACAGAGCCTTTCAATGGCGCTGCGTCTTTTTCGTAAATGAACCGGTCTGTTTCAAACAACATGTTTTTTATACCGCTGTTATCATCCACGACTTTAATTTCAACAGGTGAGCGATACAAAAAACCTGGGTGAAACAACTGCATCTCAAATTTTGCTTTGTCTTTCCACTGGGCTTGTTCGGGATTAAAACGAATTGCGCGATATTGTTGATAATTCATGTCCGCCAGTTCAGCGGGTAAATTTTGTTCAGGTTGCACATAGGGCTGCGCAGCCAACTCTTTCGCTTGCTCAGTGACTAGGTCAAATACTCTTTCTTCACTTGTTTTTGGCGCAATAGGCGCAGGTACTGGAGCTTCTTGCTGTTGAGCTTCTACCTCGGTGCTTTTTTGTTGTTGTTGTTGCTTTTTCTCTGCTTCCTCAGTTTGCGCTGTTTTCTCTGGTTGCTTTTTCTCACTCACTTGAGGCGCTTTTTCAGTTGTTTTAACTTGAGTAAAAGCACCTACGCTGACCGTTAAACACACTAGACCCACAAGACGTGACAAGGTATTCCGTTTCCGCTGCGCGCTATTGGCGTGCGATTGGTTGAAGGCATTTTGAGATTTCATTTGGCTTCGGGTTCCTTTGATGTTTTGGCGTACTTTTTTGCGAATACTTTTTTAGCGAATACTTTTTGGTGAACACATTTTCGGTGAACACTTTCGGTAGAACTTTGTTCGCTTTATAAAATGACTACACAAAGAAATTGCAACTTTTGCACCAAAAATCAAAAACGTGCCAAACGGGTCTTCTTTTAGACTAAAGAAGTAACAGGGCTCAGCATGCAAACTTTATTATTTTTGTCTGCTAAAACGACTGCTCTCTATTGCTCAGAAGACATTAAAACAGCCTTTGGATAAATCGATTATCTTCTTGAAAGCCAGAAAAACAGAGCGATACGGGATGTTAGCGCTTCTCGATAATACGAAAAGGAAGAGATAAATCAGACACCCAAAGGGTAATAAAAATGGTCACTTAACAGACTAACGACCAAAACAAAACATGAGGTAAATTAAGTAAGCAAAAACCTAGAAATCATTTAACGGAGAATAAATTGATTCTCTTACAGGTATTTGAAATTGAGTAAGTAAAGATATGGGGAAAATATGTAACTTATTTGAGACAGCACTTCAGGAAATAAAGAGTAATGTATATAAAACATAAGGTTAGCTATTAGGTGCTAATTCCAGTAAACCTATTTTGTGGTAGGAAAACCGCAAATTCTGGCCCTAAACAGCGCTACTTTCGGTTAACGTTGCACTAGGAATATTTATCCTGAGTTTGTAATTTTTTCCTAATGGCCCCGACAAAGCAAAAAGCCACATGTTAAATGTGGCTTCATTCGAGAGACTCCTACGAATACGCGTATTCGCTATATTAGTCTACTAGCCCTTTAGGCATTTCATCGCGCATTTCTTGCCATAATTTACCACTGGCAATACCATATTTACGGATAACTAAGGGAACACTTTCGTAATCACCTTTTTCCGCAAGCTCAAGTAATTGCTGATAGTAATCATGGGTTAGAGCTCGCGATTTCTCGCTTGAGAAATAGTAGCCACCGATACGAGAGTAAAGCCCCTTAAAACCATTCATCATTAACACGTACACGGGATTACCAGATGCAAACGCTAAATCATGGTTCAATTGGTAATCTTCAACCGCGAATGCAGTCCCATCCACTTCTGGCTCTCGATACTTTTGCAATATTTCGATGGCCTTTTCGCGATTGTTACGAATAGCTCCTCGAATAAACACCGCACTTAAATTAGTACGCGCTGCTAATAAGTGATCAACCAGTTCAGAAATACCGTCTTCATCTAATCGTGCTAACGTCTCTAAAATATTGAGACCTGATGTTTCCCAAAAATTATTGACCTTAGTAGGCTTACCATGTTGGATGGTCAACCAGCCATCTCGCGCCAAGCGCTGTAAAACTTCACGTAAAGTGGTTCGGGTTACCCCGATTAATTCTGATAGTTCACGTTCTGCAGGAAGAATGGTACCGGGAGGGAAACGCCCACTCCATATAGACTCAACTATATATTCTTCGGCAAATCCAGCTGGACTCTGTGCCTTATAAATCATTTCGTTGCTCGCAAGGTTATCAATATTATTTTTTGCTATTAACTGATTGTACCAGATGATTTTTCTCGGGAACAATGAATCTTTAACAAGATGTTAAGTTATAGTCTGGCTGTCACATTCATCGAATAAACTCTGTCTCTTATACACATCTGACGCTGCCGACGATCTA
>CAJXRW010000340.1 GCA_913060525.1 uncultured Gammaproteobacteria bacterium | reverse complement strand
GTAGATCGTCGGCAGCGTCAGATGTGTATAAGAGACAGTTATATGTATGCTCGTATACATCAATGCTAATATTGGCTAGTTTTGCCATAGAACCTAAACGATCATCAGCAAAATAATTAAAATAAGATACGAATTTTTTTATCTGCAAAATTTGCTCTTTAGGGCTTTTTATCTCAACGTCATTTGCTTCTATATGTCCATTAATATCGGACATACGATTATGTAAAATACTAAAGTTTAGCCCAACAGCCATATTTCCATGCTGAACATCATAGCCAAAATTAGAGAAGCTTCTTATATAGCCTCCAACGTTAGAAAGATTTATCTTTAACTGACCTTGAGCTTGCAAGCCAGAGAATATCGAATTATGAACACTAACATTTAAATAGAGGTTATTCTTTTTCAGGCCTTCTATAGCTGCTTGCGCTTCTAACTGATAGTGATGATACGATAACTCTGTCCAATCCAACTTGATTGGAACATCAACAACAGTTCCTTGTTTCCCAAAACTAATCACAGTATTATTGAACTTAATGTTTGACTGCCCAGTCAAAAGCTTCAATATATCCATAACTGAGTTTTCGATTGCTTGTGGAGAAGCGTTATTTTCTGAGCTACCAAGATTTCCATTGGATAGATTTTCCACTTTATCCAAATTAAACTTAACCCTCAGATTATCGACATCAATTGAGTCAGCAGAAGGCTGCCAAGCTAAAAGTGAGCCAATAATATCTAATTTAATAACGATATCACCCACATAAGCGGAGTAACCATTTTTTGAGTTTTGAATTTCAAATCTTGTAATATGTATTTCAGGATGAATTCCTTTCCAACGAATCTTATCGATCTTGAAATCAACTTTAGCACCCAATTTTTCAGACAATATGACTTCAGCTTTATGTTCATATTTAGGTATAAGGTTTACAACTGAATATACCCCTATTGACCCAAAAACCAACAAACTGACCAGTATGACTAAAAGCCATGAGATGATTAAACGAAATCTCATAGTATATTCTACATTAAAATAATTTCATAATTTTCTTGGGTGTAACTGTGCTCTATTTTAGTCTTGATGGGTTTACCAATCTCTAGTTCTAATTCACCTAACAGTGCCGACTCATCTGTCACTAGAGCATCTATTACCTGATGTGATGCAACTATCATGAAACCCGCTGACGTATAAGCCTTTGACTCTCGAAGTATCTCCCTAAAGATTTCATAGCATATAGTTTGTACCGTTTTTATTAACCCCTTACCACTACAAGTTTTACAAGGTTCACACATATACTTCATCAGACTCTCTTGTGTTCGTTTTCTAGTCATTTCAACCAAACCAAGCGGAGAGATTTCTCCCACGTTCGTCCTCGCATAATCTCTAGCCAGCACTTGCTGGAAAGTAGATATTACAATTTCAGCATGTTCAGCATCATTCATATCAATGAAGTCGATAATAATTATGCCACCTAAATTACGAAGTCTAAGCTGTCTTCCAATCGCTTTCGCTGCTTCTAAGTTCGTTTTAAATATAGTTTCTTCAAGATTCACTTTACCTATATAGGCACCTGTATTGACATCAATGGTAATCATTGCCTCTGTTTGATCAATAATCAAAAAACCACCAGACTTCAATTGTACACGTCTGTCCAATGCACTTTCTAATTCTTGTTCAACGCCATACATCTCAAAAATAGGCTCTTCACCAGCATAATAATCCATCCGATCACGAACACCTGGCACGAATTTATCAGCAAAATGACACAGCTCACTATATTTATCTAAATTATCAATTCTAACTTTATCAACATTATCATTTACATAGTCTCTAAGCACTCTTGCACTTAAGTGTAAATCCTCATAAACAATGGTAGGTGCCGTTGATGCACTTGAATTAGCAGATATTTCATCCCATAACCGTTTTAAAAATTCAATTTCCCATCTGATTTTTTCTTCAGTGATACCTTCAGCAACCGTACGAACAATGAAACCACTTGGTGTATCTGTACCTAATGCATCTTGCATAATAGCTTGCAATCGGTTACGTTCTTGCTCACCTTCAATACGTAAAGAAACGCCAATGTGGTCTAGATCAGGAATATAAACAAGATACCTTGATGCCAATGACAGGTGCGCTGTTAACCTTGCACCTTTAGTCCCTAAAGGATCTTTCATGACCTGAACAAGTATCTCTTGCCCATCACGCAACCACTTACGAACATCAGCCTGAGCAGAATTTAGATCAATCTCTTCATCTTCTTCAGAGCAAATCGGCATGACGTCAGACACATGCAAGAACCCAGCTTTTTCTAATCCTATATTAACAAATGCTGCTTGCATACCTGGCAAGACACGGATTATTTTTCCCTTATAAATATTCCCCACAATACCGCGTTGATTTTCACGCTCTATATGAATTTCTTGTAAAACCCCGTTTTCAATAATGGCTACACGCGTTTCATGAGGTGTAATGTTTGTTAAAATTTCTGCTTTTATTTGAGGCTCTAATGCCATGGGAACTCTCCTCGCTAAATACATCCAGCCCTAGCTCAGATAACATATTGCTTACATCGAAGATGTCTAAGCCAACCACTCCCGAATAACTACCTTCTATTCTTTCAACAAAGGTTGCACCTCTACCCTGAATAGCATATGCTCCAGCTTTATCTTGTGGTTCTCCAGATAGCCAGTATTTTTTAATTTCATCTTTATTAAGTTTACGAAACTTTACCCAAGTTTCACGTGTTTTATTAATTATTTTTCCATTAAATTCAATAGCGCATCTCGACATGACCTTATGCCACGAATTTGACAACAATAATAAAAACATTTCTGCCTCTTGATATCCCTTGGGTTTCCCAAGAATTTTACCCTTTTTTGTGACGATCGTATCAGCAACAAGAATAGGATAAATAGAGCCCGTCAAATTCTGTTTAGCAAAGCTTAGTTTCAATTTAACGATCCTTTTAAGATATTCTTTCTGTCTCTTATACACATCTCCGAGCCCACGA
>CAJXRW010000339.1 GCA_913060525.1 uncultured Gammaproteobacteria bacterium | reverse complement strand
CGAGATTTCTGCCTGTCTCGTGGGCTCGGAGATGTGTATAAGAGACAGGTCATACATTAACTTGTTGTAATACAGATCACACAGAGAAACATATCCCAGCATTCACAATCAGCTTTAACAGACTGTACCTATTTGATTAACTTCAATTTATAATCACTATAAGCCCAATAATACGCGAATATTGCCACCAAAATGGTTGATATTGAAAACGCAACAAACACGCCTATATAATCAAAAAAGTAGTACATTAATGCCGATAAAGGGAGAAATAAAACAATCATTCTTACAAACGAAATGAAGGTGGCTCGCTTAGCATGTCCAAGTGAATTAAAATTTGCATTCACCATCATAATTACACCCCAGCCAATATAACTAATCGGAATAATATACATATAGGTATTGGCAACATTTAGCGTTTCTTTATTACTTGAAAAAATAATGGATAAATAAGGGGCAATAAAAAACAACAAAATAGTTACGACAATTCCCCAAGCGATGGAAAGATAAACACATAAATTTAAAGTTTGATATGAACGATCTGGAAACTTTGCTGTGAAGTTTTGCCCTACTATCGGTCCAATACTAGCCGATAAAACAAACATAGGGATGAGCACCAACATCTGAACCTTTGCTGCAATCCCTAGACCAGCAACAGCATTCTGGCTAGTCGTCGCCAATAAATAGGTCATCCAAAGACTTGCAATTGGGCCAATAATATTGGTAATGCTGGCGGGAATACTAATGCTAAACATTTCTTTCCAGGCTGATAACATATCACGCAATTTACCTTTAATATCAAATACAATGAGGCCTTGTTTTTTAAGAATTCTAAATAAAATCACGAACCCAATAATCCGAGAAAGTAATCCCGCAATTGCCGCACCCATAATACCCAGGTCAAACACAAAAATAAAAATAGGGTCTAAGCCAACATTGATGATTGCCATTAAAATTTGCACCATCGCTGGCGATTTTGCCATACCATACGCCCTAAGCGCATTCGTCATGACAAAGCTCATGAATAATAGAAAGATACCTAAATACCAAATAACCATAAAGTCATAAATTTTAGGTAAGTTTAACGCACTCGCACCCAGCATTTTAAATGTCGGGGTAATCGTCAGGATACCGACAAGCGTGAGTATCACTGAGATAATAAAACATAATACCACGCTATAACCAACATAACGTTGAACTTGTTCATAGTCACCAGCGCCAATTCTTCTAGCAACAACAGAAGAAATAGCAATACCAATGCCTATTGCAATGCCAATAATAAAGTCTACAACAGGTGTCGCATAGCTAATTGCAGTCAGGTCTTCTTGCCCAACCAATGAAATAAAATACGTATCAACAATAATAAAGCTAAATGTACATAGAATGCCGACTAAGGCTGGCAAAGCCAGTTTCATTAAATGCCCAAAAATAGAGCCTTCTGTTAGGTATGCTTTATGTGACAAAATACAATCAACCAATCGATAATCTATCAATTCTACATTAGATGCCTTACTTTGGCATGAAAATCTATTCTCAATTACATAAATTTAATTCCAGCTATCAGCAGTATATCTGTCTGGCAGTAATGAGAATGAGCTGCTAATATCATTGATAAATAACAGGGAGATTGTCATGAATATTTATAAAAAAGTCATACTGGCGAGCCTAATTCTGTTTTCAAGTGTGCTGTTCGCTGCAAATGAAAAATTTTATCTTAATGGGGCAAATACTTCTGATAAGCAAAATCAAGAAATTATTCAAGGCATGGCTTTGGTTAAACAAAATGTGAAAAAACCTGAGACCATTAAATTTAACTTACTTTATGTGACGCCACAGGGTGATTCTTATGCTGTATGTGGCAGCTTTCAAACAATTAATGACAATTCACCTAAGCGCTTTATCATTTCTCAAAATAACCTGATGATTGAAAATAAAGACAAACAAGAAGAAACAGATAAGAAAGAAGATAAAGATTTTATCTCAGTGTGGGCTAATTTTTGCGAATAAAATGGTATGATTTAATGAACCAGCACTTCTTTAAAAATTATTATGAAAAAATGGCAACTATCAATTATTACATCAATCATCTCTCTATTTGGATTCGCTATGGCAGATAACTATACTGACTTTAACAAAGAAGAAAAAATTGAAACGCTGACACCCTTACAATATAAAGTGACACAAAAAGAAGGAACTGAAAAACCTTTTAATAATGAATACTGGGATAACCATGAACAAGGTATTTATGTTGATATTGTTTCTGGAGAACCACTCTTCAGCTCAATAGATAAATATGAGTCCGGAACAGGATGGCCAAGCTTCACTAAACCTATTGACGATCAATATATTATCTTAAAAGAAGATAAACGCTTATTTTTTAGTACCCGTACAGAAGTTCGTTCAAAAAATGCGGATTCACATTTAGGCCATGTGTTTGATGATGGCCCTGCTCCCACTGGTAAGCGTTACTGCATGAATTCTGCCTCAATGCGATTTATACCATACGAAGATTTGGATAAAGAAGGTTATGGCGAATACAAATATCTATTTGATAATGGTCAACCGTCAGAGACTAAAAAATAACCCACTAAATTAGTTATCTGTAATGACGCATTGTTGTAGCGGCTGATACGTTTTAATATTTGTTCTTATCTCCAATTTATCGCCCACCCATACTTCACTTTTAACTAACAATTGATCCTTATTTTCAGCATACCAGTTAACAACCCTAAAATTTTGATTTTCAAATGTATACTTTGCTTCAAAAACCTCTGTTTCAAAGTCACCCAAAGGTGTTTTTAATTTCTCAGTTTTTATCTTAGCGAAAGGTAGCTTAACAATTTCCATATGAGCATTTTTTTGATGATAAGGAATATTGAAATCCACATTTTTTATTTCAGGATTTTTTAGCAGCATATATCGTAATTGCTGAGGATATATGATTTTTCCAAATATAGGCTTGTTCTTTGAAAAATCTAATTTCTGTCTCTTATACACATCTCCGAGCCCACGA
>CAJXRW010000338.1 GCA_913060525.1 uncultured Gammaproteobacteria bacterium | reverse complement strand
ATCTACACAGAGTAGATCGTCGGCAGCGTCAGATGTGTATAAGAGACAGACAGTATACTTACCAACCTTACAGGCATCTTCTTTGGACTTAACATCATCATACTCAGTGCTTTGAATGTCTTGCTCTTGTTCACCATCAACCTCGACAGTTACCTCGCAATCAATCACCAGCTTGCCATTCTGATATGATGAGATTTCACATTTACCGCTATCATCATCTAAAATAGGCACACCTTTTTCGATCATACAAGTTAGTTTATTTTGCCCATTAGCATACACATCAGAACCTGCTGTACAGTTACTTTCATAATTCCAGCCAGAGTTATAAGTATCCCCGCAAGTTGCATAAATTTTTTCTGGGTATTCCTGACCGACCATACCAGCACTACGGATATAATGACATTGAGACTGGTAAGTGCCCATTACAGGTGTATGCCAAACTTTAACATCACCAACATTCATTACCGCAAATTCAGTATATAACGCAGGTTTTGGCCAAGTATTGTCCTCTACATTATGAACATCCGTCTCTGCCCAGGTTTTGTTGGGTGTTTTTTCACCATTATCATTAATACCATGGCAGAAAAAAGCGGGTGCTGTTTTAAAGAACTGACCGTTACCCCAATCGGCTTGCCCTAATGCCGATAAATCACATAATTCAGCAATACTAGAACCTAAATATTTATTCTGTTGCCACTGTTTGGCTTTAGGTGACATCTCCCGTTCTAACTCACTATTTTGATTCATTTTCGCACAAAAAACCGTTTCAACGCCATTTTCGTCAATCACTTCATAGTCATACGCTGGGCATATACCAGACCATTTTGCTACTGTAACCGAGCCGTTGTCGTGGTAGGTATACGCTGCATTTTGATCGTATGGAAAAGTTGACTTAACCCAGGTAGAAGCATTATTTTTAGCATGGCAATAAAAATCAACATGTTGCGCCTCTGCCTCATTACCAATAATAGACAAATCACAATGGTCAATGATATCAGGTGTCACCAGACCTCGCTTGACCAAATGTCTACCCAGGTTTGAATATTCAGGTTGATCTGTTTTGGTATTCCAACATGCCAACTGGTAGTTTTTTAAACCTTTAGGGTTGGTGCGATCTAATACCACTAAATTATAAGCGCTACACCCTTGCTCTACGTTACGATTAATTTTAAAGAAATGTCCTGTATTCCCACATTCTGTAATTAACGCATTATCATAATAAACAGGCTGAGAACAGTAATCACGCCAGTTACCATCGGGTAAAATATTGGTAATACGTGCTGGCCAGTTTTCATCAACGGTTAACCAGGTATAGCCTGCTTCATTGGCATAAAGTGTTTCACGAGTACTGTTTGAATCAGCGTTACCCGCACCACTACGATACGATTGATTACAATAATTCCCCCTAAAAATATCTGTATTCATCACTTGTGATCGATTAGATCGATAGGCAGGTATATATTTATCTGCAGCAATGATTGGATTGTTCTGATTCGATTTTGTGGTCATGACCAGCCATTTGCCATCACAAGAAAGCATACTATGCTTGGAATAAAAATTACCCTCTGTTACCTCAAAGTTTTTCTCCAAGGCTTTAAAGTCACTGCCATCACTACTATTGTTACCACAAACCAACATATGCATTTGCGGATTATAGTCAATCGACACATCTGTCATTGCAAATTTATAATTATCTTCTACATTGACACAACTACCTGGAATAATGGTATGGCGTGCGTAGTTTTTCTTACTAAGGTCTTTATTTTCTGCACATAATAAAGTTAGTGGTGAACGAATCGATTTATAAATATGACCTGTTGTTTGATCATCATTATTCCCAAAATTTTCAGGTATTTTACAATATTGCGTCCAGTTCCCTTTAGGCAAATTGACAGTTAATGGACTCATATTACTTAAGTAAGTATCATATAAGGTTTCATCAACCAAGAAATTATCTAATACCAAATGCTGCCACAATGTGTCGTTATTGGTTGACCCTGCCAAAACTGGCATGTTTGCATTAAAACGAACCTGGATAGCATAAGTGTAATCATCATTCGATTTACCCGTTGGGACAATATTAGCAAAGCCTGTGCCAAAATCCCCATCAATAGGACTAACAGGCAATATACCAAAGGCAGAAACTAATAGCATAAACTGAGATAAGGTTGTATTCGCATCATCATCAGGACAAGCTATATTAGAGTCATAAGATCCAGCAACCGCACAAATAAAATTTGGTTCGACCTGATCCGTACTGGTCAATGCTTTCAAATTACCACTGCGTAACAGGGTAATATAACGGTCAATATCACTGGCTGATAATTCTTTTGGAACCGCAAATGGAATATTAATAAATGGTGCAACGTCATCATTGGTAAACGTCATTAATTGCTGCTTCACCCCAGGTATAATATTAAAATTAACAAACCTGCCTGCATCAATATCATGACCGTTACTGCTGGTAATAACTGCCTTTACCGAATAATTTACCAATCCTGCAGCAAAAGTTTCATTTAATTTTTTGAGTGCTGTAGTAAATTCCTGCTGTAATTGCTGCACACCCTGATCATCCAAAGCATCCCAATCACCTATTTCATCTAATAAAATTTCGGGGTCATAATAAAAAGCATATTGCATCGCTTGTGCCATGTTCGACAATATGGTGGTCGCTTGTACATACAACTGGTAGTAAGTTAGCCCCACTTGACCTAAGTCAACAGGTTTACCCGCTGAATCTTCTAACACATATACGCCATTTGAACCCTTAAATTCTCCATTAACCAACTCAGCCCGTAAATTTGTTGAATAGGTCGATAGCGCTTGATTTAACTGGTCACCTAAGGCAGTAATATTAATGGTATCATCCGTCATGGCAATATTATTGGTAACATAATTAATAGCGGTGACAATACTATTTTTAGTCGTGGGGCTATTGTCACTTTTAGTGCTAGACTCTTCGTAAACCTTTAATGCCGTAAATACTTTTTGAGCAAACTGATCGAGCTGTGTATTTGTCCTGTCTCTTATACACATCTCCGAGCCCACGAGACAGGCAGAAATC
>CAJXRW010000337.1 GCA_913060525.1 uncultured Gammaproteobacteria bacterium | reverse complement strand
ATCTACACAGAGTAGATCGTCGGCAGCGTCAGATGTGTATAAGAGACAGGTGAATATCGGCACGAAATTGAAAGCCAAGTGATGCCTTTAAAAGGATTGCTATTGGGTGTGTTTTTTATTTCAATCGGAGCAAGTATTAACTTTTCTCTTTTGTATGAAAATGCAAGCCAAATTATATTGTGGGTTATTGTATTGTTGGTCGTTAAATTTGCAGTATTAGCCTCATTGGCCTATGTGTTTCGATATAAAAAAGGGGATTTTTGGTTATTTTCTTTAAGTTTAACTCAGTCAGGTGAATTTGCATTTGTGCTATTAGCATTTGCTAGTGGTGTAATGTTATTAACACCAAAAGAAACCAATATGATGTTTGTGGTTGTTGCTTTATCCATGTTAACAACGCCAATTCTATTTATTTTTTTTGAAAAAATTATTATGCCTAGCATAAATAAAAAACGACCGCGTGAAGATGATGTCATTGATGAAAAAGGAAGTGCAATATTGGTCGGAGTGGGTCGATTTGGGCAAACTATTGCTAGGATGTTGAATGCAAATGATTACCATACCGTTGTTGTTGACCATGATTCGAATGTAGTTGACCAATTTCGAAAATATAAATCACAGGCTTATTATGGTAATGCTTTAAAGATTGAGTTTCTTGTTTCTGCAGGACTAAATGAGGCAAAATTGTTAGTTGCCGCAACTGGAAATCGTATGACGCAGATTCAGTTGGTAGAATTGGTGAAAAAATACTATCCAAATGTAAAAGTGATTGCACGTGCGCTTGATCGACATCATGTTTATGAACTGGAAGAGGCTGGGGCGGACTTTGTTATTCGGGAGCTTTTCGACTCGTCGCTAGAGGCTGCTAAACAAGCAATGATTATGATGGGAGAAAATCCAGAAAGGGCTGGTGTAAAAGCCAGATTATTTAAAAGACATGATGAAAAAACATTGCAAGAATTAAAGCAAGACTGGCTTGAACATGGGGTAGATAATTACTATGTAGATAAGACAGTCAGTAAGATTGAAGAGCTAAATGCAATTATTCAGGCTGAATCCAAAGCTGACAAACAAATTTAACTCTATACTAATAAGACGAATGTAGCATATTAAAGATATTATGATTAAATATGAGTTTTTGTGTTTTTGTTTATTACCCACTTTGTTCTTTGGTGATGATCTTCAAAGTCTTGGGTTTGATGCAACGGGTGTTTCTACAGTAACTGTTGGTGCAACCGCTTTTGATTTAGGTAGTCCCAACCCTCAAAATGCGGCTGTTGAAACAAGCCAGAAAAAGCAAAATAATAGTAATGTTCACATGGTGTTAGGTGTGTACGAAGGTGGTGGCGTAATGATTTATCAGCAAAATGGCAGCACCAGTTATTATAGTGCTGACGATGGGTATTATCCTGCTGGTGTGTATGGTCCAATGTATGGTTATGGTATGCCAATTTCAGGTCCAAACCCTATCGTTGACTATGATACTGTCCCTGCCTATTATCAGACTCCATATTATGAAAATATGATGCGTTAACGCTATAATATATTGAATATGGTTCTGGTGACATTAGGAGACAATTTTTTATATGCCGCACGTATTTGAACATTCATTTTCTGTACAGCAGAAAGATATTTATTTTAATGGGCATGTTGCAAATGATGTCTTTGTGCGGTGGATGTATGAGACAGCATTACAGCATTCTATATCATTAGGAATTGACCTGGATGCTTATGTTGAAATGAATACCATGATTGTTGTAAGGCGTAATGAAGTTGATTATTATTATCCTGCATACGAAGGTGATGAAATAGTCGTTAAGACGTGGATGGATGAGCTCCGACGTTCTAGTGCTACACGGTATTTTGAGATCAGGTTGAAGAAGGATCGCAGGTCACTTGTAAAAGCCAAATCAATTTATGTCAGTTTAAATTTGGTAACACATCGACCTGCTTCAATGCCGCAAAGACTAATTAATGCTTTTGGTCTGAGTTAAATATCTTATAAATCCTCCAAATATGACCATCCCTCGTTTGCAAGTAGTGGCTATTTATTACATAATTAGGCAAGTTTTTTCACTATAAAATAACTATGCGTTTTATTCGTAAGAGTATGCTTTCTAATCGGTACGCACCAACGGTGGCGACTATCGGTGCTTATGATGGTATTCATCTTGGGCATAAGAAAATATTGGAAAATTTAAAAGCGAAAGCGAAAGCTTTAAAAGTGCTCTCTACGGTGATTTGTTTTGAACCACTCCCAAAAGAATTTTTTATGGGAGAAAAATCGCCTGCGAGGCTAACTTTATTGAGAGATAAAGTTAGTATGTTTAAAGCGTTAGGTGTTGACCAGTTTGTTTGTATTCAATTTGATACACGTTTTAGTCAGGTGGAAGCAGAATCCTTTATTGAGGATGTTTTGGTAAAATCATTGAATGTGAAATATCTTGTTGTGGGTGATGATTTTAGGTTTGGCAAAAATCGTATAGGTGATTTTAATCTCTTAAAGAAGAAAGGAAAAGAGCTTGGTTATGATGTTGAAAAAACCGATAGCTATATTCTCTGTGATAAGAGGGTTAGCAGTTCATTAATACGGGATATAATTGAGAAACATGACTTTAAATTGGCTAATTTATTATTAGGTTATCCTTATTTTATTTCAGGTCGAGTCATTCATGGGAAAAAACTAGGCAGGACGATTGGTTTCCCGACAATTAATATTTCAGTTAACCATAAATTGGCTATAAGTGGCATTTATGCGGTGCAAGTGGGATGTCAGGGTAATATTTATAATGGGGTTGCTAGTATAGGTTTTAGACCAACCGTGCAAGGTAAAAACAGACTGTTAGAAGTGTATATTTTTGATTTTCAGCAACAAATTTATGGCGAACATGTTAAAGTAATATTTCTTCATTTTATTAGATATGAAGAAAAGTTTGAGTCAGTGGATATAATGCTCGATCAAATAAAAACTGATGAAAAAGCTGCAAAAACTTGGCTCTCAAGCAATTAGTAATAGGAATATATTGTTTATGATGGATTATAAACTGTCTCTTATACACATCTCCGAGCCCACGAGACAGGCAGAAATCT
>CAJXRW010000336.1 GCA_913060525.1 uncultured Gammaproteobacteria bacterium | reverse complement strand
GATTTCTGCCTGTCTCGTGGGCTCGGAGATGTGTATAAGAGACAGATATTGAAATCGCCACAGATGATCATAGGTTTATCACGTTTGATTTGTTGAGAAAGTTTTTTTTGGTATTCTGATAAAAATTGCATTTTAATATCTTGGCGAATATCACCGCTTGAGCCAGATGGTAAGTAAAGTGATGCAACGATTAGATTATCAAATTCAAGCTCGATATAGCGACCTTCAACATCCGCAAGTTGGATTTCAAGAGATTCTGTAACAGACACGGGTTTTTGTTTGGTATAAATTGCCACACCACTATAGCCTTTTTTTTCTGCATCAACATAGTAAGAATACCAACCTTCTGGGTGATAGATTTCATCATCCAACTGGTTTCTTTGGGCTTTAGTTTCTTGAACGCATAAAATATCTGGATCAACTTCTCTAAACCAGTCAAAAAAACCTTTACGCGTTGCTGCACGAATGCCATTTGCATTAAAGGAGATTATTTTCATAGCTTGCTTATATTTTTATTTGACGAGTTGGTACTATAACATTATCAACCTTTTAATTTCCATAATGGGCTGAGTTGCAATTCGTCCATAAAAGCTTTATCAAATACTACTATTGTTTTATAGGTAATCACGGCTAGACTTAATGGAGACCGTGATTAAACATAACGATACTGTTTAAATAACAATGAAAAAGCTGTTCATTACATTTATAACCTTTTTATTATCTGGCTGTTTTTTGATGGGACCAGACTATAAAAAACCTGACGCCAATATTCCTGACCAATGGGTTCATCAGATTAATCAAGTTGAAGAAAATAATGTCAATATTCCTTATTTGGCTTGGTGGGAAAGTTATAATGATCCAACCCTAAATGAATTAATAAAAGAAGGTTTAAAGGCAAACAATAGCATTCAAATAGCAATAGCAAATTTAGAGGCGGCACAAGGTCAGTTAGATGAAGTTGAATTGGGGTGGCTGCCAACTTTTTCATTTCAGGCAGGTTTTTCACAAATGCCAGCATTAGGTAATCCAGGGACTTATATTGCTGTTTTCCCCGCTTATATTATTAACTTATTCACGCAATATAAAAAACAGGAATATGCCGAGTTAAATGTGGAGTTAGCACAGTTTGCGATTAATGCGGTAAAACTGGATATCATTAGTGAAATTACGCGTAGCTATTTTATTTATTTATCTCAAGAGTATTTATACAATGAAATAACAAGTTTAGAAAATACCATAAATGAGTTGTTAGGTTTGACACAAGCCGAGATGGTAATCGGTTTGAATAATGAATTAAGTATTACGCCTTTAAGAGTTCAGTTTTATGGCATTCGTGCTCAAAAAGAAGTCTTTGAGCATAACATCGTTGCAAGTGCGAACGCATTACGGTTTTTATTGAATAAGAATCCAGGTCCAATATTGCACAAACAAACCTTTCCAGAGCTAAAAGTTATGTTGGTAAACTATGCTAATCTTCCCGCAACGGTGTTAGCAGATCGACCAGATGTTGCTTATGCTGAAACACAATTGAAAATGGCAAATACCGCCATTGGTATTGCAACAAGTTCATTTTTACCCTCAATTAATTTAATGGATTTTTTAGGCTACGCGAGTCCTGAGGCTGGAAAATGGCGGAAACCAACAGCTGGAATTAATCTAGAGCAAGCCATAGCTTCGATTAATATTGATCCAAGTGTGTTTGGTGAAATATCAGCACGTGAAGGTCAATATCAATCACAGTATTATGAATACATAAAGACTGTTCGTAAGGTGTTGCAAGAAGTTGATACCGCTATTTCAGCAAATAATCGTTATACGAGAAGCTATTATAATCAACTTGATGCGTATGAAGCGCAAAGTGAGTTTTATGCTTTACAATCAGGATTGTATGAAAGTGGGTTGGCATCAAAAGTGCCTGTTGTTCTTGCGCAATCAGGCTTGATTCAACAACAGATTCAGTTAACACAAAATAAGCTTCAACAGTTATTAAGTGTTGTGTCTTTATATCAAAACCTGGGTGGTGGGTATCAGTACCAACAAGAAAATCAAGCGCATAAAAAGGAAGAGTAATCAGTTATGGCGATTAGGTGGAAAAAACATATCACTGTGACAAATACCATTGTCGTTTTGGGTTTAGTGGCGCTAATATTGTATACCGTTGCTTTTTTAATTCCATTTACGGATGATGCTTTTGTGGTCAATAATGTACGTCCTGTGGTAGCGGAGGTAGATGGCTATGTTTCTGAGATATATATTAAAAATGGACAACATGTCAAAAAAGGTCAGCCTTTGTTTAAAGTGCTGGATGATCCATATCGATATAATCTGGAGCAAGTGGAATCTGAGTTAAGAAAGGCAATGGCAAACCTAAAAGCCTTAGAACATCAACTAAAAAAGGATATTAATTTAAGCCAGAGCAGAAAAGAGATTTATGAAAAAATTGCCCTTGATGATGAGATGTACCAAGCGGGTTTAAAGGCAAATGTTGTTTCTGAAATGATCGCAAAAAACTCTCGTAAAGATACCATGTCAGCGCTGGCAGATTACCAGTCCAGTATAGAGCAGATTAACATTGATGAACAAAATGTCATCGCGGCTGAACATGATATTCAAGCGCTCGAAGCAAAGGTGCAAAAAGCACGATTTTATTTAGAACAAACCGTCGTATATGCACAAGATGATGGCATTATTCAAAATTTTTATTTAGCGTTAGGAAATCCTGTTAATTTTAATGAACCCTTATTTTCGTTTGTGACAACGGGAGAAGTGCTGATTCAGGCAAACTTTAACGAGACGGATTTAAGGCTAGTCAAACCAGGTGATAAAGTGTTAATTTTTCCACGGACTTATTTGTTTGAAAAAGTATTTCATGGTGAAATCATTTCAGATTATTGGGCAGTAAATCGTCAATCAACAAATCAGCGTACCCAGTTGCAAGATGTCAAAAATGAAAATCAGTGGTTATTGTTACCACAACGTTTACCAGTACAAATTCGGGTGCTTGACCCTGATCCAGAATATCCTTTAAGAGTTGGCTCGAGTGCCTATGTTTATATCTGTCTCTTATACAATCTGACGCTGCCGACGATCTACTCTGTGTAGAT
>CAJXRW010000335.1 GCA_913060525.1 uncultured Gammaproteobacteria bacterium | reverse complement strand
GCTCGGAGATGTGTATAAGAGACAGAGATAATTTTTCATATAACTTAAAGAAATTCTGGAATGTTACTGAGGCCAAGGTTTGATTTTCATTTTGAATTTTAACACGTTCTTTTGCTTCCATTGCCTGGTGTAGACCATCCGACCACCTACGACCAGGCATGGCACGACCCGTATGTTCATCAACAATGACGACCTCATCATCAATAATCATATAATCTACATTTTTATGAAATAATGTGTGAGCACGCAAAGTCGCGTTCAAATAATGCATTTTCAAAACATGCTGTGGACTATAAAGATTATCACCCTCTTGTAGAACACCATGTTGCATTAAGGCTTGCTCTATTTTTTCATGTCCATCTTCAGTCAGAAAGGCCTGCTTTGACTTTTCATCAAGGTAATAATCACCCGCACCTTCCTCTTCTTCTCTTTTAGTTAGTGTGGGTATAATTTTATTAAAAAGCTCATAGAGATCAGAACTATCTTCAGCTGCACCAGAAATAATAAGGGGCGTTCTCGCTTCATCAATTAAAATAGAGTCAACCTCATCTACAACCGCAAAATTAAGTTCGCGCTGAACTTGTTCCCCTTTACTGAACGCCATATTATCACGCAGATAATCAAAGCCAAATTCATTGTTGGTACCATAAGTGATATCTGAAGCATACGCCTCTTTACGTTCTTGCTGCGACAAATTTGCTGTAATAACGCCCGTTGTTAAACCCAAAAACGAATATAGCTCTCCCATTTGTTCAGCATCACGCCTAGCTAAATAATCGTTTACGGTAACAAGGTGCGCACCTTTGCCACTTAATGCGTTAAGATAAAGCGGTAATGTTGCGACCAAAGTTTTACCTTCACCCGTCCGCATCTCTGATATTTTACCCATATGCAGAATCATGCCACCGATTAACTGGACATCGTAATGCCGCATTTCTAAACAACGCTTACTTGCTTCCCTTACTACGGCAAACGCTTCAACCAAAATTTCTTTTGATGATGCACCATCAGCCAATCGTTGTTTAAACTCATCCGTTTTAGCTCTCAATTGTTCGTCAGAAAGCTTTTGTAATTCAGGTTCCAGAGTATTAATTTGCGCAACTTTTTTATTAAGCGCTTTTATCAGGCGGTCATTACGACTACCAAATACTTTTTTCAGAATTGTTCTTGCGACCATTAAGATTCCTGTTTTACTATAATTAATAGAAATAGATCTCAATATTATAGGTCAAGCTAATAAATAACTAAATGGATGCCAATGAAAACTTACTCCCATACACCCAAAGAGATTCTTTTAGGAGAGCATGAATCATCTGACTTCCTAATCGCATCAATTTATAAAAATACAGACCTTATAATCAAAGCACAATCAGAGATAAAAAAGTGCAAACATCCATTACTGCAATTTTGTACAATTGCTTTTTACAATAAACGACGACTATTGCTCCATACTCAAAGTAATGCTGTATATTCTAAATTCAGGTTTGAGAAAACAAATCTTCTCGTAGAACTTAAACGTCAACTATATTTTTCAAATTTAATAGAGCTCGACTTAAAGCTATTCTTTGAAACGATTCCAAAATTACCATCACAAGTCTTTGAAAGACAATATCTCTCAAAAACCAATACAGAGAAATTTCTTGAACTAAAAAGTACTTCTAGCAATAAAACGCTGAATTCAGCATTAGAAAAATTCATTCGAAAACACGGGAGACAGTAATGTTTCATCAAAAAGATAAAATTACTACCATCCTGTTTGACCTGGATGGCACTCTAATTGATAGCATTCCCGACATAACTGCTGCATTAAATCAGATGCGTAATATATACAAACTTAAACCTGTCGCACCAGAAGTAGTGAGAAACATTGTAGGAAAAGGCTTTCCCACAACAGTAAAAAAAATATTATCTATAGACTTAACTGACAACGAAGTTGAAAGTATATTTAATGCAGCTTATCAACATACGCTTACAGCCTATTCAAACTGCATGGGAAAACATACCACTATTTTTCCTGACGTTGTTATGACACTTAAAAGACTCCATGCTCTAAAAATAAAAATGGCAATCGTAACTAATAAAGAAGAAAAACACGCGATAGAAACAATCAAACATTCTGGCCTGGATGAATACATTGAACTTATTGTTGGAGGCAATACAACAACACACTACAAGCCTCACCCAGAACCGTTACGCTATGCTATGAATAAGCTAAATGCGGTATCTTTAGAGACCATAATGGTTGGCGATTCAGAATCAGATATCAATGCAGCTAAGTCAGCAGGTATAAAAAGCATAGCCGTAACTTATGGATACAATCATGGCAGACCAATAGAAGAATCTAATCCTGATGCTATTATTCATAACATCAATGAGCTACTAAGCTTTATTGATTGATATAAATATATGCGCCTCGGCGTTTTATAAACCCGATTTGTTTTGCTGGAGTTGCCCCTAAAATCTGACCTAATCTATCACCAGGGGATATAGATGAAACAATGATTACCGTTTGATCTTTCTGGTTCCATATTTGCTTTAGCTCAGCATCGTCCAGCATATCTTTTGATTTTTTATGACCTTGAATATATTCCACACCATCATAAATTTCTCTAGGCCAACCATCCGCATCATCAGAATCTTTTATCTTATCCCACTCATATACAATTCCTATGTTACGGTCCAGGTACATTGGCAGAGAATAATAATATTGCCCCACCATAATGACTTTTGCCTCTGGATTTTTTTGTAGATATGGCAAAATAACTTGTGCAATTGGATAGTTAAACTGCAAGTTAAATACCTTCATACTCGCCACGAGCGTCATGTTCATAACAATGCCCATCACAATAAAAGTGGTCACGATATGGGACATCGGCTTTTTATGTTTTAACCATACAAACACCAATATCGCTGAGGCTATCAATACAATACCCAAGAAACTGGCATAAGGTATTGCCTGTAAAGCATGCGGATTTTTTGTAAATAGCGGCATACAAAATAACCCAATCCCAACAACGGTAATTAAAATTAACATAAGCCAAGTTGAGATTATATTTGCTCTGTCTCTTATACACATCTCCGAGCCCACGAGACAGGCAGAAATCTCGT
>CAJXRW010000334.1 GCA_913060525.1 uncultured Gammaproteobacteria bacterium | reverse complement strand
CTACACAGAGTAGATCGTCGGCAGCGTCAGATGTGTATAAGAGACAGAAATTAACCAGGCCACTTCGTTGTGTAACAGCTAATTTAGAGTTACCAGATAATACGGGAATATCCTTAATTACATCAATCATTTCATTCGCATTTACAAAACTATCACGATAATGACTAACCAATTCCCAGTCTTTATTAAATACAGTTAGACTCGATCCACCTGAGCCTAATATATAATGTCCATTTGATATTGCCATAGGCAAAATAGCTCTAGCATCTGCAACACTTTTCCAATCTCCTTGCTTTGGTGAGAGGTATCGAGAATAGTAGAGCTTCATATTTTTTAAATCAATCTCTTTTGTAGACACTTTATTTGCAATGTAACCCGTATCATAATCTTCACCAGGCACAATATTTAATATACAGGCTTTTAATGTTGAAATTTCAGCATGACCCGTAGTTTTGAATAGATTTAAATCATATTTGGCTTCAACAAGATGTAATTCTGATTTATTTTCTGGATTAAGCGCCCAACCATGAACAACATTATCAACAATAGCTGTGGGAGAGTTTTTTTCAAATCCACAAAGTGATACAAGATCAATCGCTTTGTAAATTGGTTTCTCTCCATCTACTAACTTAGTAATAAAAATTCTATTACCATTAGAAGCCATACCATCCGTTGTATCAGCAGCTTGTGTAATACTTAATGCACTATCCTGAGATAAGGGTAAAACTGATTCTACTTTCATTTGATAATATGAGTCCAGGTTAGGAACAGACGTAGCTGAAACTGCCGCACTACTTATTAATAATGATGATATACATAGACTTAATTTATTCATTTTGGTTTCCTATACAATTTTTCTTAATATTGACAAAGCAAATTATATAGAAATGAAAAATCAAAGCTGTTTCACAGAAGTAACAGGTTGTATCAGTTTTGATACAAGCTTTAAGAAAAAATAAATCGTGAAAGTGAATAGAGGATGAAAATTAATGCTGAAGCTTTTTAAACTTGATACGGCTTGGATCAAGACTATCTTCCCCTAAGCGTTTTTTCTTATCTTCCGCGAACGCTTCATAATTCCCTTCAAACCATGTGACATTGCTTTCGCCTTCAAATGAAAGGATATGCGTTGCAATTCGATCTAAGAACCAACGATCATGTGAGATAATTAATACCGTTCCAGGGAAAGCTAACAAGGCTTCTTCAAGCGCCCTTAACGTTTCCGTATCCAAATCATTGGTTGGCTCATCGAGCAATAATACATTACCGCCACTACGCAATAATTTTGCTAAGTGTACACGGTTACGTTCACCACCTGATAAGTCTTTAATAAACTTCTGCTGGTCTGTTCCTCTAAAATTAAAGCGCCCAACATAAGCACGGGAAGGTGTGGTATAACTACCCACAGTGATATTATCTAAACCATCGGAAATTTCTTCCCAAACCGTTTTACTATCATTTAAGGCATCGCGTGATTGATCAACATAAGCAGCTTGAACGGTTTCACCAATTTCGACTTTACCCTCATCAGGCTTTTCAACACCCGTTAACATTTTCATGAAGGTAGACTTACCTGCGCCATTTGGTCCAATAATTCCAATGACAGAACCTGCAGGAATATTCGCTGTAAATTTATCCATTAATACACGATCATCAAAACTCTTGGTCAAATCACTGACTTCGAAAACTTTATCACCTAACCGTGGTCCTGGCGGAATATACAGTTCTTGCGTTTCATTCCGTTTCTGGAATTCAACTGAGCTTAATTCATTAAATTTTGCCAATCTTGCTTTACTCTTTGCTTGACGACCTTTGGCATTTTGTCTTACCCATTCCAATTCATTCCGCAAAGCTTTTTGATAAGCAGACTCTTTTTTACTTTCTTGTTGCAGGCGCATATCTTTTTGCTCTAACCAACTTGAGTAATTCCCTTTAAATGGGATACCTTCTCCGCGATCAAGCTCTAAAATCCACTCAGCAACATTATCCAAGAAATAACGATCATGCGTAATGGCAACGACGGTTCCTTTAAAGTCTTGTAAGAAGCGTTCTAACCAGGCCACACTTTCGGCATCTAAATGGTTGGTTGGTTCATCCAATAATAATATATCTGGACTGGAGAGTAGTAGTTTGCACAAAGCAACACGTCTTATTTCCCCACCAGAAAGCTTGGTCACATTCGCATCCCACGGTGGTAAACGCAAAGCATCAGCAGCGATTTCCAATTTTCGATCCAACTCCCAAGCACCCACAGTATCAATCTTGTTTTGTAGTTCGCCCTGCTCAACCAATAAATCATTCATTTCATCATCTGACATTGGTTCACAAAATTTCATGCTGATTTCATCAAACTTTGCCAACATGTCTTTTATTTCAGATATACCTTCCTCAACATTTTCTTTTACAGTTTTTTTAGGGTCTAGTTTTGGTTCTTGAGGAAGATAGCCAATTTTCACCCCTTTTCGTGGCGCTGCTTCACCAATAAACTCTTGATCCACTCCAGCCATAATTCTGAGTAGCGTTGATTTACCAGAACCATTTAAACCCAACACACCAATTTTTGCACCATCATAAAACGATAATGAAATATCTTTTAAAATATGTTTATTTGGGGGAACAACTTTCCCAACACGATTCATAGAATAAATAAACTTTTCTGACATAGTTAAACCTTTTTGTTAGCTGACTTGCTGTAATACGCTGCCTAGTATAAAACAAGTTAGGACTTTGATAAAATGAAATTCATTTTTGTCATGACAAAAGGTAAAGGGAATGAAAAAAATAGATCAATACTATGTCATCGGGAATCCAGTTAAGCACAGTCTTTCCCCCAAAATTCATACGGAGTTTGCCAAACACACTAACCAGTCTATGCAGTATCAAGCATTAGAAATTGTAGAAGATAAATTCATAGAAACGCTTGATAAGCTTAAAAAAGATGGCATATCTGGTCTAAGTGTCACCGTTCCGTTTAAAGAAAAAATGTGCCAATACGTTGATGAGTTAGATGAATTTACTAAACAAGCGCAAGCGGTTAGTAATGTAATTGTGAATGATCAAAACCGATGGATTGGTTTAAACCCTGTCTCTTATACACATCTGACGCTGCCGACGATCTACTCTGTGTA
>CAJXRW010000333.1 GCA_913060525.1 uncultured Gammaproteobacteria bacterium | reverse complement strand
GGCAGCGTCAGATGTGTATAAGAGACAGGTTATGTTTAATGAGCCTTTTATATTCAAACATCATGGTTAAGTGTCTGACAGATTCTTTACTATAGATAACATTTTGGTTGTTTAATAATAGCTTAAAGTTTACTTCAATCACTTCTGTATATCGTTTTAACGCACTGTGCCAAACGTGGACATATAAGTTTTTGTGAATTAATAAACCAAAGACCATAATGAACATAGAGGCTATAATTGCAAATACAATTGCTTTAATGGTAACAAGATCACCAATGGGTGAAATGGGCGCAGATATGGCGGCAGCGGACATCATGTAGCCGATAAAGGCTCTGAGCTTAAAGTATTTTTTTATAATGATGTAATTGAGTAGCAAGAAAATTGCAACGCCACCAAAAACAAAAGTGCCTTTATATAAATATAACGCGGAAAATGTGGCTGATATCATTGCCGTTATGATAAACCCAGTAATCAGCCAAAAGTATTTTTCCCTAAAAGTTAAATAAGCAGGGAAGATAAAAATAGTGATCAACATGATTGGGGTATAAAAAAATGCAGCGGTGGCGGATGGTCTGAGCAAGTTATAAAATATCATGTACCATACGGACAAAAATAAGCATTGCCGAAAAATAATCCGTTGAGTGTAGTAAGGATCAATCCTGTTTAGGTAGTTAGTAAATGTCGATATAAACATAAGCACTAGAACCAACACGTAAAGGGTATTCTGGGTCTGGATCAGTTACACGTATTTGTACAGGCAGCCTTTGAGGAATAAGTAACCATTGGTTTTCATTTTTAATATCTTGCAGTTGTGTGCGATTGTCTGTGTATTGACGATTTGCGCCCCAATAGTTTGAAATCACCTCGCCATGAAATACTTTTTGAAATAAATAAGTCCTGGGAAATATTAGTACTTTATCTCCTGGATGCACAAAACGTAAGTCTGTTTCTTCAAAGTTGGCCTGAATTAGGACTTCATCAGTCGAAACAATTGAGAACAAAGGTTCATTAAAGTTTACAGGGTTACCAAGCGTTAAATAAAAATTTTGGATAATCCCGTCTCTTTGTGCATAAACTACGGTCTGGTCTAAATAGAATTTTGCATCATCTAGTTCAGCTTGTAATGATTCTATTTTATGAATTTGAGACTTAATTTCTTTTTTATCGATTTCAATTTGACGCAAACTGGCATTATATTCTGCAAGTGAAGCCTTAGTGTCTTTAATTGAGTCTCTTGCTGTCATGGCAGATACAGCACGAATTTTATATGCTGCTTGATACATGTCATCATCAAGCTTAATTTTTTCATAAATTTTTTGTTTACTATTACTGATTTCAATATCTCGTTGTAACGTATGCTCTAAGGATTCCAGTTTTGCTTGCGCATCTTTTAGATTAGCTGTGGCCTGGTTGTGCGCATAGCGATATGGATCATCCAGAACTTTAAATAAAGGTTGTCCTTTTTTAACATAGTCACCGTTTTTAACGTGAATTTCAGTTACATAACCATTCACTTCAGCCACAACAGGTCTGACATTATTTACAACGAAGGCGTTATCCGTGAACGGTAACAGAAATGAAATGACATATATAAATAATATTGCCACACCAATAGCCACAATAATGTTGGTAAAATTTAAATGTTTTTTCCAAGCAATATACATTTTATTACCTATTCTTTTTCTTTTGATTCAGTTTGTTCATCATCAGCCTTATGTAGATATCCGCCGCCTAGATTTTGATAAAGCGAGACAACACTTAATAGCTGCTGTAACTTATTTTGGGTTAATTCTATTTTTAGCTCTTGAAGTTTAACTTTTACGTAAAGGGCTTGGATAAGAGAGTCCAGACCGATTTCATAAAGTTGCTTTGTAAGATCATATCGTGTTTCAATATGTTCGTATGACGCATACAAATGTTCGTAACTTTCTGTATATAATTGATTTGCAGAAAGCGCAGTATCAACATCCCTTAAGGCTAGTCTTACTGTATTAAAGTAGTTGTAGTAACTTGAACGATACTCGCTTGATGCTGTACTGATTTTTCCAATCATCGTAGGGTCAAAGTTATACGTCAGCATAGCCTGCTTTAAAAAAACACTTTCATCAGGCGCCTGTATGCCAGATTGTGGTGCAGGGTCAGTATTGCTAAGTCTGGATATAAAAGCTTTGAGGTTGATCCCAGGTAAGAATGAGCTTGTTGCAATACCAATGGCAGTGTTGGCCATTTTAAGTTGCGTTTCTGCGTAACCAATATCAGGCCTATCAGCCAAAACGGTTGAGGGCATATTCGCGTAGTTTATAGTTGAAATAGGTAAATTGCTAAACGATTTATCAGAGAGGATCACGCCTGGGTTTTCGTTAATTAAATATTTCAATGAATTTGAACTGATTACGATATTATGCTTAAAAATTTTCATTTGTGCTTGAATTGCCTGTACTTCGGCATCTATTGTTTCAACGTCAATCAGGTTTTTTGTACCTATTTCAAGCTCTTGAGTAATTAGGCTGGAAAGCTGTTTTAGAGTTGCGTCTAGTTCAATAAATTCCGCATAAAGCTGTTTCTGTGCCAAGTAGGTAAAATAGCTGTTGGCAACCATGCCGATGGTTGATAAACGCACCGCATTTTTTGCATATTTAGCTCTTTCTACCCCAAATTCAGCAAACTCTACTTTTTTGATTTGAGTGAAAATATTTAAAACATATTCTGGTATAAAGGCTAAAAACGTACCTGGATAGCCCAAGTTTGGTAACTGAGAAAGACCTGCTAATAAATTAAAACTGGGTACCCAGCCTAGCTCAGTTTGTTCAAGCTCACCTTGTGCTACTTCAACGTTAGATATGGCAATTTGAACATTATTATTAACCTTTAATGCTTTTTCAATTAGTTGATTTAAAGTGGGGTCGTTATATGCTTCCCACCAAGCGAGATCGGGCAGGTTTTTGGTTTCATAGTCAGCGTTAATGACTGTATTAGCCCATTCATCAGGGACGTTTGCATCAGGCTTTTCGTAATCTGGACCCATCAATGCACAACCGCTCATCAGGCAACAAGCGGATACTAGAAAAAAGCACATTTTCTTAAGCTGTCTCTTATACACATCTGACGCTGCCGACGATCTACTCTGTGTAG
>CAJXRW010000332.1 GCA_913060525.1 uncultured Gammaproteobacteria bacterium | reverse complement strand
ACGAGATTTCTGCCTGTCTCGTGGGCTCGGAGATGTGTATAAGAGACAGCTCCCGTATCTATCCAGTGACCTAATGCTGCAGTAATAACAGCAGCGACTAATAGGACATAAATTAGAATGTTATGGAAGTGTGATAAAAATCGGATTAAAAGATTTTTTTTAGGGGGTTCTGGCAGGCGATTTTCCCCATAATCGCATAATCGACTATCTGCCTGTTCGGTATTTAATCCTTTTTCTGAGGTTTCCAAAATTTCAAAAGTAGCCTTCTGGGAAAGATTATGCCAATTGTTTTGAGTATCACTCATAATAACTTAATCCTATGTAAACCTGATTTTTGAGCCCCTGCTTTTAATATTATTTAATAGGCTTTAATAGGCGAAACAAATCCGCTTGGTTTCATTGCTACCAGAGAACAAGTCAGCTTCTGTACAACATTTTCTGAGGTATTGCCGATGATAAAACCTGGGATGCCTGTACGTGCCAATGTGCCCATCACCAGAATATTAATATTTTGCTCCTTAACGTACTCTGGAATAACTTGATCCGCCCGACCACGAATATGGTGGATTCGTATGTTGCCACCAATCTTAGATATGTGAATTAAGTGCTTTAATGCTTCTTCATGTTCACTTCTCACACTATTCACGGTTTCTTGCAACTGCGCATCTGGTATTTCAAACCACATATTTTTACGAAGATATCCTTCAAACTCATAGTCCCAACACGAAATAATATGTAATTCTTTGTTACTGCTATCTGCTATCGTGCGTGATATTTGCAATAATCGTATGGCTAAATCAATGCTTTCTGGAGCAGAATTTTCTGGGTCAATAGCAACGCCAACACGAACAGCTTCACAATGATGTGCAATCGGTCGGCACAACCAAACTGGACAAGGACACTTGCGCAGCAAACTCATGTCTAAAGCCTTAAAACCCTGGCTATTACCTCCTGATTCAGCTTCTTTAATCACTAGATCATAATTATGTCGAAGTACATGGTGAACGACTTCAACCACAGGCTTTGCATGATTGCTTAGCGTAATATGGACAGGCAAATTCTCTGGTATAATGTTCAGCAATTCACAGGTTGCGCGCACGGTTTGTGTTAATTGATTTTTAAGCGCAGTTGCATACTGCTCGAAATAATTTTGCAATTCTTTTGGGATATCGGGACAAATAATTAATATGTTCAAAGTAGATGCATTATAACGCGCCAGACTAAGTGCTTGCTTAAGCCCTTCTATTTCATTATTAATTCCGTTACTAATGTAAAGTGGCTTATGAAAATGGTTCATCATATTGATCCTTTTTTTGACAAGAGGTAAATATTGTGACATTGCATCATGATTATATCAATCGTACTTTTATAGAGAAGACTTTACACAAAATGGTTTAAATCGTTTTTGTATTGGCTTGTACTCCTCATTGCTAAGGCAATGGTAATTTGGCAAAAGAACGTTAAATTTGATCGAATTAGCACTGATGACATGGTCAGGAAGAATCATCTACACCACGAATAACCATAAACACATCTTATGAAACTTATAAATTTAATATATTTCACAACAACCAATAAGCACCCTATACTTATCAGCAATACGATTTGCGTTAAATAATCAAAAACCAAAAGGAGATAATTATGTTACCAAACAGTGAAGGTAAAACCATTCCACACGTGACCTTTAAGACAATTGAAGACGGTCAATGGAAAGATATAAATTCTAAAGACCTATTTGCAAATAAAACAGTTGTATTATTCGCCCTACCTGGCGCGTTTACTCCAACTTGTTCATCTAATCATGTACCACGTTATAATGAATTAGCGGGTATTTTAAAACAACATGGGGTGGACGAAATTGTCTGTTTATCCGTAAATGACACATTCGTTATGAACTCCTGGAAAGCTGATCAAAAAGCAGAAAATGTTACTTTTATTCCAGATGGAAATGGCGAGTTCAGCGAAGGACTTGGCATGTTAGTTGATAAATCTGCTATTGGATTTGGCAAACGTTCTTGGCGTTATTCTATGTTAGTTAAAAATGGCGTAATTGATAAAATGTTTATCGAAGAAGACGTACCAGGTGACCCATTTAATGTATCTGATGCAGACACAATGTTAAACTATGTCGCACCTAACGCAAAATTACCTAAAGAAGTTAGCATTTTTACTAAAGCAGGTTGTATCCATTGCGCGAAAGCCAAACGCCTATTAAAAGAGCATAACCAACCTTATAACGAAATTGTTTTAGGTGTAAATACCAGCGTTCAAAGCATGCGTGCTATCACTGGTCAACAAACTTTCCCACAAGTTTATATTGATGGCAAACACATTGGTGGGGCTGACGATTTAGAAAAATATTACAATTAATAAAAAATACTTATCTAATTTGTCGTTGAATGTAGAACCACCCTATTCCCTTCGCTATCTAATATCACTGCGCGAAAACCATAAGGACCTATAGGGTGGATATCCTCCAAAACTTTCCCACCCAATTTCCCTACTTGAGCTACGGCATCTTTTATTCGACCGTTCACATTTAAATAAAGCATAATACCTTTATCTGATGATATTTCTTTTTCATTAGGTACTAAACAACCGCCATTACCTTTATCATGGTCAAATACGCCAAACTTAAACTCCTCGTAATCATGCGTTTCCACTTTAGTTTTAAGTACTATCCGATAAAATTCTGCCGCTCTATTTAGTTCTATTACAGGAATATCAAACCAAACTCCTAAATTATACTCACTGTTATAGTCACTCATATACCTTCCTTTTAAATATGGTTACGCATAATAATAGCGATATTTATGCTGTTTTTCCCAAAAATAAAATTTCTATACAGTACATCATTCGCTACAATTATTAGATACTCATAATAATCAGAGGATAAAAGTGAGCAAACATGTTTTTGCAGTTGAAAACTTAATCTATGAATATTCCATTCTTGATATTAAAAAATTTTTAGGTGAATTGGACGACGTTAAAACTGTTGAAGTCGATTTTAAAACTAAGACGGTAACTGTCAGCGGCGGTAATGGAGATGAAATTGAAAGAAAGCTAATGATGAACAGCTTTCATGTTGAAAAATTAGAAATTGATGAGCCTGTAAAAAAACGCACACTCTTCAAA